>NZ_CAWNZT010000109.1:2149-9845 GCF_963878965.1 Aeromonas sp. HMWF015
CGCCGCAATTGCAGCGCCCCCTCCTCCACCAGCGGCTGCCAGTCGGGAATAAGCTGCATCAGCTCGCGCAGCTCCTCATCGCTCACCTTGGGGGCATCGGCGCGACACGCTTCACACTGTTGGCTGGCCAGTTCGGACATGGGTTACTCCTGCTTGAATTAATGAAAAATTAATGAAAATGAAATAGGGTTGTTTGCTTTTGGTCAGCTCGCCTGTTTGCCAGCGGCAACCTCAAAACGTGGCGGATAGAGGCCAAGCCGACTGGCCTCCGCCAGAGCAGCCATGATCTCCTCCCCGGTCAGCTGGTAGAGATGATCGAGACTCGGCAGCACAAAATAGGTGGGCTGCATGATGTCGATGCGATACGGGGTGCGCAGCACAGTCAGTAGATCGAAGGGTTGCAGCAGCGGTTTGCCACAGAGGGCATAGGCGGTCTCGCCGATGGAGGAGAGAATACCGCCGCCGTAGATACGCAGCCCGTCAGGCGTGGCCAGCAGGCCAAACTCCACGGTGAACCAGTAGAGCCGCGCCAGAAAGACCCGCTGCTCCTTGCTCGCCTGCTGCCCCAACTGACCGTAGAGGTGGGTAAAGTGAGCAAAGGCCGGATTGGTCAGCATGGCGCAGTGGCCGAAGATCTCGTGAAAGATATCCGGCTCTTGCAGGTAGTCGAGCTCATCCCGGCGCCGGATAAAGGTCGCCACCGGAAACTGGCGATTGGCCAGCAGGGCGAAGAAGCGATCGAACGAGATAAGTGCAGGCACCGCCTCCACCGACCAGCCGGTCGCAGGCTGCAAGACGGCGTTGATCTCGGCCAGCTGGGGGATGCGATCTCGCGGCAACGTCAGTCTTTCAAGGCCCGCCAGATACTCGTCACACGCCTTGCCTTCAAGCGCCGCCAGCTGGCGTTCGATCAGGATCTGCCAGGTGCCGTGCTCTTCGTTGCTGTAGTGGATCACCCCGTCAGCATCCGGCTGGTGGGCGGTGTAGAAGGTTGCCATAGCGGTTCCATCCTCTGGCGCCACATCAGGCGCCTTGCCGTTTCATCACGGCTTCACTGTAACGAAATGGCAACAAAAAAAGCAGCCGACCCATGAGTCGGCTACCTGAAACAGTTGTAAATAAATTGTGACAACCCGCTCACCAATCCCCACTACAACTTGACCATGATATGGCGCGGCACCGTGTAATCCTCCAGCGCATAGAGGGAGAGATCTTTGCCGTAGCCCGACATCTTCATGCCCCCGTGGGGCATCTCGGAGGTGAGCATGAAGTGGGTGTTGATCCAGGTGCAGCCATATTGCAGGTGGCTGGCCACCTTGCTGGCGAGGCTCAGATCCTTGGTCCAGACCGACGAGGCGAGGCCATAGTCCGAGTCGTTGGCCCACTGCACCACCTGCTCGGCATCGTTGAAACGGGTCACCGACACCACAGGGCCAAACACCTCGCGGCGCACAATCTCATCCTCCTGCCGGGCCCCGACAATCAGGGTCGGCTCGAAGAAGAAGCCTTTGCCGGGGCGGATCTTGCCTCCCGCCGTCACCTCCACATGACCGCTGCTCTGGGCCCGCTCGACAAAGCTGGCGACCCGGTTGCGCTGTCTGTCCGAGATGAGCGGCCCCATCTCGACCCCCTCCTCGTACTGGTTTCCCACCTTGATGGAGGCCACCGCATCGGTCATGGCGGCGACGAACTTGTCGTAGATCTTGCCCTGGGCATAGATACGGCAGGCGGCGGTGCAATCTTGCCCTGCATTGTAAAAACCGAAGGTGCGAATGCCCGCCACCACCGCCTCCAGATCCGCATCGTCGAAGATGATCACTGGCGCCTTGCCGCCCAGCTCAAGGTGGGTGCGCTTCATGGTGCGGGCGGCGCTCTGCAGGATCTTCTGGCCGGTGGCGATATCGCCGGTGAGCGATACCATCCGCACCAGCGGGTGCTCCACCAGGGGCGCCCCCACGCTTTCCCCCCGCCCGCAGATGACGTTGATGACGCCGCGGGGGAAGATCTCGCTGGCCAGTTCGGCAAGACGCAAGGCGGTGAGCGGGGTCTGTTCGGAGGGTTTGAGCACCACCGTATTGCCCGCCGCCAGCACCGGCGCCATCTTCCAGGCCGCCATCATCAGCGGGTAGTTCCAGGGGGCGATACTGCCCACCACCCCGATGGGATCGCGCCGGATCATACTGGTGTGCCCCTCGAGATACTCCCCCGCCAGCGGCCCTTGCAGGCAGCGGGCCGCCCCGGCAAAGAAGCGGAAGCAGTCCACCACCGCGGGCAGCTCGTCGTTGAGCACCGCCAGATAAGGTTTGCCGCAGTTGAGGGATTCCAGCGCCGCAAACTCCTCGGCGTGGCGCTCGACGAGATCCGCCAGACGCAGCAGCAGGTTGCTGCGGCTTGCCGGGGTGGTGCGGCTCCACTGGGCGAAGGCGCGCTGGGCACCGTTCACCGCCCGGTTCACCTGTTCGAACGAGGCTTCGGGCACGGCGGCGATCTGTTCGCCGTTGGCCGGGTTGAGAATGGGTTCGGCCTGCCCCTCGCCGGTCACAAACTGGCCATCAATCAAGAGTTGGGTAGAGAGTTTCATGGTTGCATCCTTGCGCACGCGTTGAGTCATCATTTGCCACTGCCAGCGACATCATGAGTGTCGCGAGTAAGGTAGTAGGCAAGCAAAATGGGGATAGTGGTGAAGGCCACTATGATGAGGGCCACCACGTTGGTGACCGGCCTGTCTCGGGGACGGATCAGCTCCTGATACATCCAGATGGGCAGCGTGGTCTGCTGGCCCGCAGTGAAGGTAGTAACGATCACTTCGTCAAAACTCAGGGCAAAGGCCAGCATGCCCCCCGCCAGCAGCGCCGTGGCCAGATTGGGCAGGATCACGTAGCGCAGGGTCTGGAAGCCGTCGGCCCCGAGATCCATCGACGCCTCGATGAGGCTCTGGTTGGTGCGGCGAAAACGGGCCAGCGCATTGTTGTAGACCACCACCACACAGAAGGTGGCGTGGCCGATAACGATGGTCCAGAAGCTGAACGGGATCTCCATCAAGCCGTAGGCCGAGCGCAGCGCGATACCGGTGACGATACCGGGCAGCGCGATGGGCAACACCAGCAACAGCGACACCACCTCCTGACCGAAGAAGCGGCTGCGGGCAATGGCCCCTGCCGCCAAGGTGCCGAGGATCATGGCTGCCAACGTTGCCAGCCCCGCGACCTCCAGCGACAGCTGGATGGCACGCCACACATCGGGGCGATTGAGGGTCACCTCGAACCACTTGAGGGTGAGCCCGGGGGGCGGAAACTGGTAACTCTTGCTCTCGCTGGTGAAGGCGTAGAGGAAGATAAACAGAATGGGAAAGTGCAGGAACAAGAGTCCACCGATGGCGGCGTACTTGAGCAGGCCCGAAGGGCGCTCTCCCTGACGGCTCACTGAGCTAGCTGACATGACGGCCTCCTTGCTGCCGGTTCAAAGCGATAGAGTCAAAGCGCATCAAAGGCTCCTAACCGTTTCGCAATCGCCAGATAGATGGCGATGATAAGGATCGGCACCAGCGAGAAGGCGGCGGCAAAGGGCAGATTGCCCGCCGTTCCCTGCTGCATGTAGACCACCTGACCGATATACATGGTCGAGTTGCCGATGATGCCGGGGATGATGTAATCACCGAGGGTCAGCGAGAAGGTGAAAATGGAGCCCGCCACCACACCGGGCAACGCCAGCGGCAGGATCAGGTTGCGAAAGGTCTGGGCGGGTGTCGCCCCCAGATCGCTGCTCGCCTCCAGCAGGGATCGCGGTATACGCTCCACCGCTGCCTGAATGGGCAGGATCATGAAGGGCAGCCAGACATAGACGAACACGATAAAGGTGCCGAGCCGCGAAAAAGAGAGCGACGGGCCACCTATCACCGGCAGGGAGAGGATGGCATCGAGCAGCCACTCCAGCCCCATGCTGTCGGCCAGCCAGCTCACTACCCCCTCCTTGGCCAAAATCAGCTTCCAGGCATAGACCCGCACCAGATAGCTGGACCAGAGCGGCAGCATGATCCCCACATAGAACAGCGCCCGGGTCTTGCCACTGGTGTAGCGCGCCATGTAGTAGGCCACCGGAAAACCGAGCAGGGCGCAGGCCAGGGTCACCAGTAGCGACATGCCGACGGTGCGGCCGATCACATCCAGGTTCTCCGGCCGTAGCAGGGCGACGAAGTTTTGCAGCCCCAGCTCGTGGCGCACCTGACCGCTGAACTCGTCCAGCCCGAACAGGGAGTTGGAGAGCAGCATCAGCAAGGAGCCGACATAGATGATGCCGAGCCACAGCAGCGGCGGCCCCAGCAGGATCGCCAGCAGCAGGCCGGGTCGACCATAGAGCAGGGTCGAGAGGCGCCGCAGCGGCCTGAAACGGGCAGGTTCGGGCTGATGGTTCATGGCAAGACTCGCACTGTGAGGGGCACTCATGGCTGCGCCCCCTGATGGGCGCCGCTCAGGCGGTGGATGGCCTGCTCCGGCCAGCTGAGGCTGACCCTGCTGCCACGGGCCAGACGGGCCTGCCCCTCATTGGGGTGATTGACGATGATCTCGAGCTGCTCCCCGAGATCAACCCGATAACGGACGAAGGGGCCCAGATACTCCACCTCGCGGATCTCCCCCGACCAGCCCGGCGCGCCCGCCTCACCGAGCCGGATCCGCTCCGGGCGCACCATCATCTGGCTGCCGTCACCGCACAGCCGTCTGGCCTGCTCCCCTTCGAACAGATTGACGGTACCGACGAAGCGGGCCACAAACGGCGTTGCCGGAGCGTCGTAGATAGTATCGGGCGCAGCGATCTGCTCAATCTTGCCCTGACTGAAGATGCAGATCCGGTCGCTCATGGAGAGCGCTTCCTGCTGATCGTGGGTGACGAAGATAAAGGTGATGCCCAGCTGGCGTTGCAGCGCCTTGAGCTCAAGCTGCATCTGCTCGCGCAGCTTGAGATCGAGGGCCCCCAGCGGCTCATCCAGCAGCAGGATGCGTGGCTGGTTGATAAGCGCCCGGGCGATGGCGATGCGCTGGCGCTGGCCGCCGGAGAGCTGGCTTGGTCGGCGCTTGCCGACCCCGGGCAGTCGCACCAGCTCCAGCATCTCGTCCACCTTGCGGTAACGCTCCGCCTTGGCCACCCCCTTGAGCATCAGGCCATAACCGATGTTGTCCCGCACATCCATGTTGGGAAACAGGGCATAGTCCTGAAACACGGTGTTCAGGTTGCGATCATAGGGCGGCACGGTGGAGCAGGGTTCGCCAAACAGGCGGATCTCCCCGTTGCTCGGGTACTCGAAGCCCGCGATCATCCGCAGGCAGGTGGTCTTGCCGGAACCGCTCGGCCCCAGCAGGGTAAAGAATTCCCCGGAGGGGATCTGGAAAGAGATGTCATCGACCGCCTTCACCTCGCCATAGTGGCGGCTGACCCGGTCAAATTGTACGGCGTTCATGGGGCGTCCTTGTCTGTGCTGGGATGGGCCGGACTCCTGTCCGGCCCGCTTGATTATCCGCTCTCTGCAGTCGTGCAGAGGAGGCGCAGCTCCCCTGCCGTTGGCAAGGTGGCAGCCGGGGCGACCACCTTGCTCACGCCGCCTTAGCGACCGCCCAGAATGGCGATATAGTCGGAGACCCAGCGGTAATAGGGCACGCAAGTTCCCTGGCTCTTGCACTGGGAGACCGGAGTGCGCCAGAAGCGAACCCGATCGAAGTTGTCGATACCGTTGGTTTTGCACCCGGTCTGGCCCAGCAGGGCATTGCCATCACAGGCGGCAGGTACCACAGGCACCGAGCCAAACCAGGCGGCGAGATCCCCCTGCAGCTTGTTGCTCAGGGAGTGCTCCAGCCACTTGTAAGCGCAGGTGAGGTTCTTGGCATCGCTGTGCACCATGCTGGTATCGGCCCAACCGGTCACTCCCTCTTTCGGCACAGTGGTGGCGATGGGTTGCTTGTCGGCAATCAGGGCATTGGCCTGGAACGGCCAGGAGCCTGACGCGACCACCCCTTCGTTCTTGAAGTCATCGATCTGGACGAAAGCATCATGCCAGTAGCGTCCCACCAGCTGGCGCTGCTTGCGCAGCAGATCGAGGGAGGCCTTGTACTGATCCTCGTTCAGCTCGTAAGGATCCTTGATGCCCAGGGCGGGCTGATGGGTCATCAGATAGAGGGCGGCATCGGCGATGTGGATCGGGCCGTCAAAGGCCTGCACCCGCCCCTTGTTGGACTTGCCATCCGCCAGGGTCTGCTCCTCGAACACCACGTTCCAGGAGTCCGGTGCCTTGGGGAACACCTTGGTGTTGTACATCAGGATATTGCCGCCCCACTGGTAGGGCACGCCGTAGTGCTTGCCATCCACAGTGTGCCAGGGGGCATTTTGCAGCCGGGGATCAATCTTGCTGTAGCTCGGGATGAGCGCCAGATTGAGCGCCTGCACCTTGCCACCGGCAATCAGACGCAAGCTGGCATCGCCGGAGGCGGTCACCAGATCGAAGCCCCCCTCGTTCATCAACGCCACCATCTCGTCCGAGGTGGCCGCCGTCTTGACGCTCACCTTGCAGCCGGTCTCTTTCTCGAATCCGGTCACCCAGTCGTAGTTCTTGTCGGTCTCGCCACGCTCAACGTAGCCAGCCCAGGCCACGATATTGAGCTGGCCTTCACCCTTGCCGAGCTCGGTCGGGGCAGCCTGGGTCTGGCCAGCCAGCAGCGCCGGCACAAGAGCCAGCATCAGAGGGGTCAATTTCATCATGCACTCCTTGCATTGTGTTGACTTGCATCAGGTGAAGGAACGCCACTGCGGGCGTTAACATCCTGTTAACCAGCAATGAGCTTAGGGGAGTGGCAATACGATGAATATTTCAATTTTTGATGGCTCAGGTATCAGCTAAATCGATATCGAGTGCAGATGAATCTGATTTTTGGTGGCTACCCCGCAAGAGATGGCTAGCGAGGGAGCGCCTGACGAGCTCTCAACCGGCTCTGATCCCGCGCAATATCGATAAATTCCCGCGCCGTCCAATCCAGCCGAGAACCACGGCGCCACACCAGCCCGATATCGATGGCGGGAATGGGCTCCTTGATGGGGCGCGCCTCGACCCGCTCCTGCTCCAGCGACCAGGGGCGATAGGCAAAGTCGGGCAACAGGGCGACCCCGAGCTGGCTGGCGACCAGACTGCGCACAGCCTCCACCGATGCGGTGCGCAGCACGATACGGGGGGAGATGCCGTAGCGGCGCAGGCCGCCACCGATGATCTGATCGAGCTGATCGGCGGTCAGCGAGATCATCGGCTCCTCCCCCAGCGCGGTGAGCGAGAGGGTCGACTCGGCGCAGAGCGGGTGGTTGGCGGCCAGCCAGAGGCGCAGCGGCGAACGGGTCAGCAATTCGGTATCAAACGCCTCTTGCCGGATGGTGCGGTTGGTCATCAGGATCCCCACATCCACCTCGCCGTTGACGATCTGGTGCTCAAGGAAGGGCTGTTCATCCTCCTTCACCTCGATCTGTACCGCCGGAAAGGCGCGGCGAAAACGGCCGAGCGCCTCTGAAAGGTAGTAACCCGCCACCAGAGTGGTCACGCCGATGGTGAGTCGCCCCTGATCCTGCTGGGCTACTGCTTTGAGGGAGTGGCTCGCCTCGGTCATGGCGCCGAGAATACGGCGGGCGTGGAGCAAAAACTGATGGCCTTGGGTGGTGAGGGTGACGC
>NZ_CAWNZT010000109.1:9855-16718 GCF_963878965.1 Aeromonas sp. HMWF015
GACTGGGAGATATGCAACTCGGCTGCGGCACGACTCACTGAAAAGCTGTCGGCCACGGCCACAAAATAACGGATCTGGCGAAAGGTAAAGTTCATCGGGCATCCTTGCCGATTGGTACGATGAGTGTGATTGGTAAGATTGGCTGCCAGCTTAACCGTAAACGGGCGCCTCGCCAAAACCGGACACTGCTGCCAACTCAATGACCTGCCGATTAAAACCATGCCCCTGCGGCTTGGCGAGCACAACAGGGGCATGGGTCATCGCAGCAAGGTGCAGACAGGGCTATCAGGATTTGTTGAGATATCCCGCCAACTGGCCGATCAGCCGCTTGCGCAGCTCGCCGAGTTTGGGTTTCTCGTCCGCACACCAGGGCAGCGGGCGGCACGCTTCGATGGTGCGCAGACCAAGGCGGGCGGTGAGCAACCCGGCTCCGACGCCCTGTGCGGCGCGGGCAGAGAGCTTGGCGGCAAACTCGGCCCCCAGCAGATCCATCCCCACCTCGGTCACCAGCTCGGTAGCACCGGCGTAGAGCATGTTGCGAAACACCTGACGAATGAGGCGTATGCGGCTCCAGTAGCCAAGCTCGATGGCATAGACATCGGCGATATCCTCGATCATCCGCAGGTTGCGCCACAGCATCAGCATCATGTCGACGGTGGCGAGCGGGCTCAACGCCACCAGCACCGCGGCCTCCCCCGACCATTTGGCCACCCGCGCCTGCGCCAGCTTGTCACGCTCGCCGAGCACCAGCTGGCTGTAGAGGGTCAGCACCTCCCGATCGCTGTGGCTCTCGTCGAGCTGTGCCAGCCAGGTCTGATACCCCTCGCGCCCCTTGTCGCCACTTTTGACCGCCAACCCTTCGCAAAAGGCCTGTCCCTGTCCGACCCCCTGATGGGCCAGCAGATCTTCTGCCCGCGAGCGCACATCCTGACGCCGCTTGAGGGTGCGCAGGCGCAGCCACTCGCGCCCCACCACGCTGGCGGTACTCGCCGCCACCAGCGCCGAGGCCGCCAGCCAGGCGCTGCCCCACAGCGGAGTAGTGAGAAATTGATCGTAAAGAAAGGCGCCATATTGGCCCAACGAGAGCAGACCGACTGCCCCCAGCCCCCACGCCAACAGCCGATGGCGGCGGTGCGGTTTGATGACGAGGGCGCTCTCCACCTCGGTGAAATCGTCCAGCTCGTCGAGGCGCTCGAAACTCGCCTCCTCCAACCGCTGGGCGGGTGCGGGTGGTCGCTCGTCACTGGCCACCGTCAAGGCAGGCTCAAGGATCACCTTGCCCTGCAGCGGTGGCCGCTCTTTTATCTGATCGTTCATCGCATTGTTCTCCTGAATGCGGAACCGAGAACAATCCCGGGCCGCACACCGTTATTCGAGGTGATCCCCGAGCAGAAACTCCAGCGCCGCATCGAGCCGGATATGGGGCAGCGCCTGATGGGCGCTCATGGGCATGGGGCGAAATGCCTGAAAATCAAAACCCTGATTGTTCCACCACTGCGCGGGGGGAATATGGGGCGGTACTTCACCCGGGAACAGCAACAGCGGCTCACCCGCGAGGCTGGTGCCACGGATGGCGGGGAACTCGCGGCCATTGGCCACCCCCTTGCCCACTTCGGTCGCCTTGATGGCGGCCAGCGCCAGACACTCGGTGGTGATCCCCTCAAAACGAGCCTGCCCGCGGCCACTGCGCACCAGATGCTGCAGCAGGGAAACCATGGGCGCGTGCTGTTCGGGGGTGACGTGATCAGCCTTGCTTGCCACAAACAGCAGTTTGTCGATCCGGGGCGAGAAGAGTCGCCGCCACCAGTTGCTCTTGCCGTAAGCAAAGCTCTCCATAATGCGGGCGATGGCCTGCTGCATGTCGCCAAAACTGGCTGCCCCGGCATTGAGAGGCTGCAGGCAGTCCACCAGCACGATCTGGCGATCAAAGCCGGCAAAGTGCTGTTCATAAAAACCCTGCACCAGATGCTGTTTGTACTGCTCGAAGCGCTGCTTGAGGGTGGCATAGAGGGTGCCATCGGCGGGCTCGCTGGCAGGCATCTCCCACACCCAGGGGACAAATTGCAGCATGGGGGCACCGGCATACTCCCCCGGCAAGACGAAGCGGCCGGGCTGGATCAGATGCAATCCCAACTCTTGTTTGCAGGCGTGCAGGTAGGCGGTGTAGCGCTCGGCAAGCTCAGCCACCGGCCGCTCTGCAAAAGGTTGCGCCGCTTGCCACTCGGGTGTCAGCCAGCTTGCGGCGAGCGCTTGCAGCTCGGGGCGACGCAGTTGCTCGCGCACCTGTTCACTCCACTGCTCGTAGCTCATATCAAGGAGCGGCAAGTCAAGCAGCCACTCCCCGGGGTAGTCCACCAGATCCACGTAGAGGGTGGAGATCTCCCCCAGATGCTTGCGCAGAGGATGGCGGGTGCGATAGCGGATTTC
This sequence comes from Aeromonas sp. HMWF015, assembly GCF_963878965.1. Taxonomy (NCBI): domain Bacteria; kingdom Pseudomonadati; phylum Pseudomonadota; class Gammaproteobacteria; order Aeromonadales; family Aeromonadaceae; genus Aeromonas; species Aeromonas sp. HMWF015. Next base: position 12,283 of record NZ_CAWNZT010000109.1, read on the forward strand.
GAGGCGCACCTCGGCCACGCCGCGGGTGGGCTCGGGCCAGGCCGGAGGATCGCCAAACAGGGAATCGAGGCCGCGCTCGTAGGCAAAGGTGGGAATGTGGGCATTGAGCTGCGGCACCCGGCGCGCGCCGAGAATCCGCCCCTGACGCAGGGCATCCCACAACGGCAAACGGCCATCGATGGCCGCGTGTTCCAGCTGGTTGACCAGCGCCGTGATAAAGGCGGTTTTACCGCTGCGAGAGAGGCCGGTCACCGCCAGCCGGATATGGCGATCCCGTACCCGGTTCACCACGTCGTTCGCCTTGTATTGCAGGCGAGTCAACTTCTGTTCCAGTTTATTGAGTATCAAGGCTTGACCCGTTCTCCCTTGGTGGTTGCATCTGGCGTGATCGGTCGTGCGATAGGTCGACCGGTTATCCACGTCTGGATAGTTGGCGTCGATGGTGGATCATCACAGGAGGCGCCACCATCGACGATGGATGCTACAGCTTGCGAAATTCCCGCTGCAGGGTGAACTCCTTGGAGGTCACCAACTTCTCAATCCGCTGTACTCTGGGCTCCAGCGCGTCAAGTTCCTGCGCGATACGGCCCAGCGCCTGATGAGGGGTGATCCCCGCCTGCCAGCTGCGCGCCTTCATCCGCACCTCGGCAAAGTCGGCATCCTCTTGCGAATAGAGGGTGACCGGCTTTTTGTCGAGCAAGAACCAGGCTGCGATATAAGCGGTGAAGGTGATGAAACCGGCGAAGATGAGGCCACTGATGGCCAAGAGCCGCACGATCCAGGTCTCCACCCCGAAGTACTCTGCCAAACCGGCGCAGACTCCGGCTATCTTGCCGCGCTGGGGATCCCGGTACAGGTTACGCCCTTCACGACTCACATTGCTCATACCTTGTTCCTCCAGCCCGGCACTTCCGCATCCAGAATCGACTCCAGCGCGCCTACTCGCTCCTGCATCTTCTCGGCACGACCGAGCAGCCCTTGCAGTTGCTCCCGCTCGCTATCGGCGAGACCGGTGCCAATCCGCCCCTTGGCACGGTAGTGCAGCACCAGCCAGATGGGGGCCACCACCACCATGAAGACCACCATGGGAACCATCAATACACCCAGCAGATCTTCCATCTGTTACTCCCCCTGTTTGCCTTCGCTTTTGTTGTCGCCCTGACCCAGTTTCTGGCGCATCGCTTCCAGCTCGCGGCTGATCTGATCGTCCACTTCCAGTTCGGCAAACTGCTGCGCCAGCGCCTTGTCGGACTGACCCAGATCGGCGCGCGCTTCCATCTCGTCGATGCGACGCTCCATCCGCTCGAACTTGCTCACCACCGCCTGGCTCTCGCCACGGGCTACCTGGCTCTGCACGTTGAGACGGCTGCTGGCCGCTTCGGTGCGGATCGCCATCGCCTTTTGACGGGCGCGGGCATCTTCCAGCTTGGCTTCGAGCTGGCGGATCTCCTCACCCAGCTTCTCGATGCCGCTATCGACCGCTTGCTGCTCGCGGTAGAGGGTCTCTGACAACTCGGTCTGTTTCTTCTTCTCGATCAGGGCCGCGCGGGCCAGATCTTCACGCCCCTTGGTCAGGGCCAGCTCGGCCTTGGCTTGCCACTCGTCGACCCGCTCCTGATGACGAGCGACCTGACGGCCAATCTCTTTCTGGCTGGCGAGGAAGCGAGCCAGATTGGAACGCTCCTTGACCAGCTCATCTTCCATCTCCTGAATGATCAGGCGCACCATCTTCTGGGGATCCTCGGCCTTATCGAGCAGGGACGTCAGGTTGGAATTGATGATGTCGGCCAGACGGGAAAAAATACTCATGGTTGCACTCCTGTTGTTGGCATGGCGTTGTTTCTCCATTGACAATAGCAACTTGTGTGCCAATCAGGAATGAAATTTAACTTGTTGATTTATATGGGGCTGAAAGAGCGAATCACAAGATACCTGATGCAAGTGATGATAAAATTCACCAACTTTTGGTAAGATTGACCAGCTTTAACAACCGACAGGGATCACTATGACCACGGCCACGGAAAGCCTGCTGGGGGAATCCAACGCATTTCTCGAGATCATTGAGCAGACCTCACGGCTCGCCCCACTGCGCAAACCCGTGCTGATCATCGGTGAGCGGGGAACGGGCAAGGAGCTGATTGCCCACCGCCTACATTATCTCTCGGCGCGCTGGGATCAAAGCTTTGTCACCATCAACTGTGCCACCTTGAGCGAGAGCCTGCTGGAGACCGAGCTGTTCGGTCACGAGGCGGGCTCCTTTACCGGCGCAGCCAAGCGCCATCAGGGCCGCTTCGAGCGGGCCGATGGCGGCACCCTGTTCCTTGACGAACTGGCCACCACCAGCGCCCGGGTGCAGGAGAAGCTGCTGCGGGTCATCGAGTATGGCGAGTTCGAGCGAGTGGGTGGGGCCAAGCCCCTCAAGGTGGATGTGCGGCTGGTCTGCGCCACCAACGAAGATCTCCCAGCACTGGCCGACAAGGGGCACTTTCGCCACGATCTGCTCGACCGGCTCGCGTTTGATGTGATCACCCTTCCCCCCTTGCGGGAGCGGCGGGAAGATATCCTGATGCTGGCGGAGCACTTCGCCCACAGCATGACCCGGGAGCTGGGCTATCCGCTGTTTGCCGGTTTCTCGCGCAAAGCGACCCAGTTGCTGCTGGATTACCACTGGCCGGGCAACGTGCGGGAGCTGAAAAACGTGGTGGAGCGCAGTATCTACCGTCAGGGCAATCCCCAGTTGCCACTCTCGACCCTGGTGATCAACCCGTTTGATTCCCCCTGGCGCCCCGGCGCAAAGAGCAACCCGCAGTTGCCAGAGGCAACGGGGGAGGCACCAATCGCCACAGCGATGAGCTTGCCGCTTGACCTGAAACAGGCGGTGGCGGAGTTCGAGATTAATTTACTCAAGCAAGCGATGCAGCAATCCCAGTATAATCAGCGCAAAGCCGCTCAACTGCTGGCCTTAAGCTATCACCAGTTCCGTGGCATGCTACGCAAGTATCAGCTGCTGGATGGCGATAACGATGCAGAACAAGAGTGAAGGAGCCCGGTTGATGCCGACTCCAGCAACACGCCAGCCTTCGCGCTGGCACATTTGTATCAAAACGTGCGTACAAAACCCCTATAAGAACATGGTTCAACAATGAGAATGCTCACACCCTTGCTACTCGGTGTGCTGGTGCTGGTCACCGGCTGCCAGAAGCAACCCGAGGCCTCCAAAACCGGACTCATCTATTGTGCTGAGGGCTCCCCCCTCTCCTTCAATCCCCATGTTTCCAACTCCGGGGTGACACTGGATGCCAGTGCCCGTCCGCTCTATGACCGCCTGCTGGAGGTGAACCCCAACACTTTGGCGCTGGAGCCGGCGCTCGCCACCAATTGGCACGTCAGCGAGGACGGGCTCACCTATACCCTGACCTTGCGCAAGGGGGTGACCTTTCACCATACCCCTTGGTTCAAGCCAAGTCGTACCTTAAATGCCGATGATGTGGTCTTTACCTATGCCCGCCAGCTTGACGAGCAGCATCCCTACCACAACGTCTCTGGCGGCGACTACCCCTTCTTCTACAGCCTGGGGCAGGATCTGCTGATCAAGCGGGTGACCAAGAAGGGGCCGCAGACGGTGGTATTCGAGTTGAACCAACCGAACGCCTCCTTCCTAGCCACCTTGGCCAGCGACTATGCGGTGATCCTCTCCGCCGAATACGCCGAACAGATGCTGCAGGCGGGCACGCCGACCCTGTTGGATAGCCGCCCCATCGGTACCGGCCCGTTCAGCTTCAAGGCGTATCGCCACAACGAGTTCATCCGCTATCTGCGCCATCCCGGCTACTGGGGCGGCGATGCCAAGATTGAACAGCTGGTCTACGACATCACCCCCAAATCCGCCAAACGGCTGGCCAAGCTGCTGACCGGCGAGTGCGACGTGATGAGCACCCCTTCCGCCAGCCAGCTCTCGGTGATCAAGCAAAATCCGGAACTGAGCCTCTCTGTTCAATCGGGGATGAACGTGGCCTTTTTAGCCCTCAATACCCGCAAGCCGCCGTTCAACAACGTCAAGGTGCGCCAGGCGATTGCCAGCGCCATCAATATCGACAACCTGTTGCAGGCGGTCTATTTCGATACCGGTCTGCCCGCCAACAGCCTGCTGCCGCCCCTCTCATGGGGTTACAACCCCAGCCTGCCCGAGCGCAAGCCCGACCTGAAACGGGCGCGCCAGCTGCTCAAGGAGGCGGGACTGGAGAAAGGGTTCGAGATGCAGGTGCTGGTACAACCGGACGCCCGCCCCTACAACCCGGATGCAGTCAAGACTGCCCAGCTGATCCGCAGTGATCTGGCCAAGGTCGGGATCAAACTCAAGATCGTGCAACGGGAGTGGCCGGTGATCGAAGGTCGCCTCACCCAGGGGCAGTACGACAGCTTGCTCTCCGGCTGGA
>NZ_CAWNZT010000109.1:16728-55679 GCF_963878965.1 Aeromonas sp. HMWF015
CTACTATGCCCAGACCCTGCTCAACGAACAGCTGCCGCTCATTCCGCTGGCACACGCTTTGCGTACCCAGGTCAGCCGCAGCGACATCGAGGGGCTGACGCTGATGCCCTTTGGCGGCACCTCCTTCAACCAGGCTCACAGGGAGTAAGCATGCTTTTATACACCTTGCGCCGCATCAACCTGCTGCTCATCACCCTGCTGGCGCTGACCTTTGTCGCCTATCTGCTGGAGTATCGGCTGCTCGACCACCAGCTCAGCTTCTGGAGCGGCTATCCCGACTTCCTGCGCCGCATTTTTGCAGGTGATCTGGGGCTCTCCAGCGTCTCCGGGCTGCCGGTGCTGGACGAAATCCGCCACTACTTCCCGGCAACCCTGATCCTCTGTCTGGCCGCCTTTGCCATCTCGCTGCTGGTAGGGATCCCGCTCGGTACTCTGGCCGCGCTGTCGCAAGGCAAGACGCTGGATCTCTCCATCATGACTGCTGGTCTTATCGGCTATGCGGTGCCGGTATTCTGGCTGGCACTGCTGGTGGTGATGCTCTTTTCACTGGATCTGGGTTGGCTGCCCGCCTCCGGGCAGATCAGCCTGCTCTACGATGTGCCGCCCATCACCGGCATCGCGGTGATCGATGTGCTGTTGAGTAACGAGCCTTGGCGGCAAGCGGCGCTGCACGATGCTTTGCGCCACCTGATCCTCCCGTCACTGGTGCTGGCCGTCGTGCCCACCACCGAGGTGATCCGCCATGTACGCAGTTCGCTTATCGACGTGATGAAGCAGAACTACATCAAGGCGGCGGCGAGCCGGGGTCTCTCCAAGGCGCAGATTGTCTGGCGCCATGGTCTCAAGAATGCTCTGCCGCCGGTGCTGCCGCTGCTGGGTCTGCAACTGGGCAGCGTACTCACCTCCGCCATGATCACCGAGGTGGTGTTCGAGTGGCACGGGATCGGGCGCTGGCTCATCAGCAGCATCGCCCTGCAGGATTACGCCGCCATTCGCGGGGCGACCCTGGTGGTCGCCAGTTTCGTGATCCTGACCAGCGTCAGTACCGAGTTGCTGACCACCCTTATCTATCCGGCACGGCGCAAAGATTTGTATGCCAAACAAGATTAAACGCGCTCATGGCGTGACCAGGAGCCAGGTATCCTATGCAAGATAAATCGAACATCTATCCCGAGCTCAAGATCCTCTCGCCCCTTGAGCAGACGTGGGCTTCCTATCGCCGCAATCCGCTTGCCATGGCGGGGCTCTGGTGCTTTCTGATCCTGCTGCTGATCACCCTGGTGGGGCCGTTTGTCGTCCCCTATGGCATCGATGAACAGCACACCGACAAGCTGCTGCTGGCCCCCTCCTGGGCGGCGACCGGCAATATCGACTACTTCCTCGGCACTGACGATCTGGGGCGCGACATGCTCTCCCGACTGGTGGTGGGGGCGCGCCTCACCTTCGGTTACGCACTGGTCGTGGTGGTGATCGCCATGGTGGTGGGCTCTGCCATTGGCATCCTCGGTGGCATGAGCAAGGGACTGAAATCGAGCGTGCTGCACCACCTGCTCGATACCCTGCTCTCCATCCCCTCCCTGCTGATGGCCATCATCATGGTCGCCATCATGGGGCCGGGTCTTGGCAACACCCTGATTGCCATTACCCTGGCGTTGATCCCGCCCTTTATCCGCGCCACCTACAACGCGGTGCATACCGAGATGCAGAAGGAGTACATCACTGCCAGCCGCCTCGATGGCTCGCCCCCCTTCCGGATCATGCGACTGGCCATTTTGCCCAACATCGTCGAAACCCTGGTGGCCCAGACCACCCGTACCCTATCGGCAGCGGTCCTCGATATCTCGGCGGTGGGTTTTCTTGGCCTCGGCGCCCAGTCACCCCAACCGGAGTGGGGCACCATGCTGGCCGATTCGAGCGACCTTATCTATCTCGCCCCCTGGACTGTCACCCTGCCCGGCATCGCCATCCTGTTCAGCGTGCTGGTGACCAATTTAGTCGGTGAAGGCATTCGTGAAGCACTCAAAGAGGGGAATGACTGATGCTGATGACCCTGCAAGATATATGCAATGTCGCCCTCGACGTCGGTACACCATTATATTGCGTGCCCATCGGCTATTCGCTGGTTGGTGAAGGCACCCTTGCCGCGGGGAATAACTGATGCCATTGCTCGATATTCGCAATCTCACCATCGAGATAGATACCCCGCAAGGCAAGGTCAAAGCGGTGGACAAGGTCAGCCTCACCCTCAATGAGGGTGAGATCCGCGGTCTGGTGGGTGAATCCGGCTCCGGCAAGAGTCTGGTGGCCAAGGTGATCGTCGGCATCGAGAAGGACAACTGGACGGTGCGTGCCGACCGGATGCGCTTCAACGACATGGATCTGCTGACCATGGCTCCCAAGGAGCGCCGCCGCATCATGGGCCGCGAGATCGCCATGATCTTTCAGGACCCCATCAGCTGTCTCGACCCCTCCGAGGAGATCGGCACCCAACTGGAAGAGGCGATCCCGACCGATTCGTTCGAGGGGCAGTTCTGGCAGCGCTTCCAGTGGCGCAAGAAGAAGGCCATCGCCCTGCTGCACCGGGTCGGCGTCAAGGATCACCGCAAGGTGATGCGTGCCTATCCCCACGAGCTGTCGGATGGCATGTGTCAAAAGGTGATGATCGCCATGGCGATTGCCAACCAGCCGCGCCTGCTGGTTGCCGACGAGCCCACCAGCGCCATGGAGTCCACCACCCACTCCCAAATCCTGCGGCTGCTGGACAAGATGAACAAGCTGGGCAACACCACCATCCTGATCATCAGTAACGACATCGCCGCCATCGCCAACCTGACCGATACCATCAACGTGATGTACTGCGGCCAGATGGTGGAAGTAGGAACCCGGGAGCAGATCCTGGAAAGCCCGCGCCACCCCTATACCGACGCCCTGCTCAAATCGATCCCTGACTTTGACAAGCTGGTGCGTCACAAGTCGCGGCTTGAAACCCTGCCCGGCGTCATCCCGCCGCTGCAGCACCTGCCCATCGGCTGTCGTCTGGGGCCACGCTGCCCCTACGCCCAGAAGCAGTGCGTGCAGACCCCGCTGATGAACAAGATCAAGGGCCATCAGTTCAGCTGTCACTTCCCGCTGAACATGGAGGAGCCGAAAAAATGATGACCGTTAATGCCCCCATGAAGGAGCCCCGCTTGTGATCGAGCCATCCCTGTTGCAGGTCAGAGGCCTTAGCAAAACCTACCAGAACCGCACCGGTCTGTTCCGTCGTCAGGCGGTGGAGGCGATCAAGCCCCTCTCGTTCGATCTCGACGTGGGCCAGACCCTCGCCATCGTTGGCGAGGCGGGTTCCGGCAAGAGCACCCTCGCCCGCATTCTGGCTGGCATGATCGAGCCCACCAGCGGCGATATCGCCATCGACGGCCAGCTGATGGTGCACGGCGATTACCAGACCCGCTGCAAACTGCTGCGGATGATTTTTCAGGATCCCAACACCTCGCTGAACCGCAAGATCCGGGTCGGCCAGATCCTGGAAACCCCGCTGCGCCTCAACACCGAGATGACCGAGGAGGAGCGCCGCGAGAAGGTGGTGCAGACCCTGCGCATGGTGGGGATGCTGCCGGATCACGCCCTCTTCTACCCGCAGATGCTCTCCGCCGGTCAGCAGCAGCGGGTGGCGCTGGCGCGGGCGCTGATCCTCAACCCCAAGATAGTGGTGGCCGATGAAGCGCTCTCTACCCTGGATATCTCGGTCCGCTCCCAGATCATCAACCTGTTGCTGGAGATGCAAGAGACCATGGGGCTGAGCTATGTGCTGGTGGCCAACGACTTGGGCATCGTCAGTCATATCAGTGACGAGGTGCTGGTGATGCACGAAGGTCGGGTGGTCGAGCGCGGCAAGACCCTCAAGGTGTTTGCCGATCCCCAGCACGAGGTGACCCGCCGCCTTATCCAGAACTACAACAACGAATACCGGCGATAACCCCTCTGCTGACCGTTCGCTCCGAGGTCACAGCCCCACCAGACGGGGACAGAGAAATGAAAAAGCCCACTGCATGCAGTGGGCTTTTTGTTATCAGAGTCGCGGCTTAGGCTTGCAGCAGCAGACGGTTGATGCGGGAGACGAAGCTCGCCGGATCGTTCAACCCGCCCTGCTCGGCCAGCTGGGCCTGTTCGTGCAGCAGGGTAACCCACTCACCGAACAGCGCCTCATCTTCGATGGTGTCGAGTTTCTTCACCAGCGCATGGTCAGGGTTGAGCTCCAGAATGTACTTCTGCTCCGGTACCGGCTGGCCGGCCGCACGCATCAGCTTGATCATCTGGGTGCTCATACCATAGGCGTCGGTGACGATGCAAGAGGGGGAGTCGGTCAGACGGTGGGTGACACGCACCTCTTTCACTGCATCGCCCAGGCTCTTCTTGACCCGCTCCACCAGACCGGCGTTGGCCTTCTCGGCATCGATCTGGGCCTGCTTGGAGGCTTCGTCTTCCAGATCGCCGAGATCCAGTTCGCCACGGGTGACGGAGATAAGCTGCTTGCCGTCGAACTCGGTCAGGTGGCTCATCAGCCACTCGTCCACGCGCTCCCACATCAGCAACACTTCGACCCCCTTCTTGCGGAAGATCTCGAGGTGCGGGCTGTTCTTGGCAGCGGCATAGGAGTCAGCAGTGATGTAGTAGATCTTCTGCTGGCCTTCCTTCATGCGGCCAACGTAATCCTCAAGAGAGACGGTCTGGGCTTCGCCCTCGCCAGCGGTGCTGGCAAAGCGCAGGAGCTTGGCGATCTCTTCGCGGTTGGCGTAATCCTCGGCCGGGCCCTCTTTGAGCACGTTACCGAACTCTTTCCAGAACTTGGCGTACTTCTCGGCATCGTCTTTCGCCAGCTTGGAGAGCATGGTCAGCACGCGCTTGGAGCAAGCCTTGCGCAGGGAGGCGGTCACCTTGTTGTCCTGCAGGATTTCACGGCTAACGTTGAGCGGCAGATCGTTGGAGTCCAGCACCCCTTTGACGAAGCGCAGGTAGGTCGGCATAAACTGCTCGGCGTCATCCATGATGAAGACGCGCTGCACATAGAGCTTCAGACCGTGCTTCTGCTCGCGGTTATAGAGGTCAAACGGTGCGCGGGCCGGTACGTAGAGCAGGCTGGTGTACTCCTGCGCCCCTTCCACCCGGTTGTGACCCCACAGCAGCGGATCTTCAAAGTCGTGGGCGACGTGCTTGTAGAACTCCTGATACTCCTCGTCCTTGATATCTTTCGGGTTGCGGGTCCACAGTGCCGTGGCGCGGTTGACCTGCTCCCACTCGCCCGGGGTGCCGACGATGGTCTCGCCATCCTCTTCCCGATCCGGGGTACCCTCTTTGAACATCTCAACCGGTACGCTGATGTGATCGGAATATTTGCTCACCACGGAGCGCAGACGCCAGTCGTCGAGGAACTCGTCCTCTTCGGCACGCAGGTGCAGGATGACGTCGGTACCGCGACCCTCTTTGGTTACGTCAGCGACGGTGAAGGAGCCTTCCCCTTCAGATTCCCACTGTACGCCCTGCTCCGGAGCAGTACCGGCGGCGCGGGAGACCACGGTCACCTTGTCGGCCACGATAAAGGCGGAGTAGAAGCCGACCCCGAACTGACCGATCAGCTGGGAGTCACGTCCCTGATCGCCGGAGAGGTTTTTGAAGAATTCTGCGGTGCCGGACTTGGCGATGGTACCCAGGTGCTCAATCACCTGATCGCGGGTCATACCGATCCCGTTATCGGAGATGGTCAGGGTACGCTTCTCTTTGTCCACCACCAGACGCACACGCAACTGGCCGTCGTTTTCGAACAAAGAGGCATCGGAAAGCGCCTTGAAGCGCAGCTTGTCCGCCGCATCGGATGCGTTGGAGATCAGCTCGCGCAGGAATACTTCTTTGTTGGAGTAGAGGCTGTGAGCCATCAGGCTCAGCAGTTGTTTGACTTCAGTCTGAAAGCCGTGGGTTTCGGCATGAACACTTTGGGTCATGGACCAATCCTCAGAAACATCGGGTTGAACATATGCCCAACCTAGATGGGGACGGCCAATCAAATATCAAGGGGCGAGTGTGCAATCCCGCTCACTCGCCCCTTTAAATCCGCTCAAACGGCTATTTCTTACCCAGCTCGACCGCTATTAATGCGGGGAAACTGGCTGGCACCTTGCTATTTCAAGCGTTGGCGCCCCATCAGGGAGTGGGAGAGCGTTGTGCCATCCACCAGCTCCAGCTCGCCCCCTACCGGCACGCCATGGGCGATGCGGCTCACCTCTACCCCGGCGGTGCGGGCCATATCAGCGATATACCAGGCGGTGGCGTCCCCCTCGATGGTGGGGTTGGTGGCGAGGATCAGTTCGCTGATCGCCTCATCTTTCAAGCGGCGCTCGAGAATATCGAGCCCCAGCTCCTCTGGGCCTATGCCGTCCAGCGGCGACAGATGGCCCATCAGCACAAAGTAGCGACCGGAAAACTGGCCGGTCTGCTCGATGGCCGCCACGTCCGCCGGGCTCTCCACCACGCAGAGCAGGCCATTCTCTTCCCGCTTGGGATTGGCGCAGATATCGCAGCGATCGTTCTCGGTAAAGGTGCGGCAGTGGCTGCAGTGGCCAATCTCGGTCAGGGCGCGAGAGAGCAGCTGGGCCAGCCGCAAACCGCCGCTGCGCTCACGCTCGAGCAGGGTAAAGGCCATCCGCTGGGCAGACTTGGGCCCCACTCCCGGCAATACCTGCAGGGCTTTCATCATCTCATCGAGCAGGGGACTGAACTTCATAACACTCCTTACACGGGCCTGCCCCTCGCCACCACCAGGGCCACGACGGGTCAGCAAAACAGGATAACGCCATTGGCGCAGGACTATACCCGAGCCCGCCGCCCATCGCCATCGGCTTGCCCACAGCTTCTTCGCTAACCGCCCTGTCGCATCAACCAGACAGTCTTCACAGAAGTACTGACAACACAATTTTTGGCTCAATTGGTTGCCCGCCGGATCATGCAGGAACCGCTCGGTCAGTTCACCACGCACCTCCAGCAAGCGGTCCAGCGGGTCGTAGCGGTAGTGCTGCTCCCCTTGCTCGCTGTCATTGATCTGCAGCAGATTGCCGGTGCGGTCATAACCGGCGTTGTTTCCCAAATCAACCATCAAACAGCAACTGCCCCAGCCCCTGGTGACCGCTACACTCGGAGCTTTCTGACAGGTAGACCAAGGGTATTCAGCTTGTTTATGGCGCTAACGTACGCCATGACTTCTCCCACTTGGCCGTTGTAGTTACGCAGGCTGATTTTTCCCGCCAGCAACTGCTTGAGCCGATACATCGCCGTCTCTGCCAGCGAGCGACGGTGATACCCCGACATCTTCTTCCAGTGCGCCAGCCCTTCCTTGCGCATCACCAGCACGGCCTCATTTCTTGGATACCCCTTTTTCCATAACCCCGCGCTCTTGCGAGGCTGGATACAGGCTGTCGCCCCTTTGCGCGAGATAAGCTGATGGCTGGCTTTGCTGTCATAGGCGCCATCCGCATAAACACGTCCCAGCTTACGCCATAGTGGCTTGAGCAGAGTTGGTAGCACCTCGGCATCATGGACATTTTCCAATGACACTTCTGCTGCCACGATATCGTGGGTTGCCGGGTCTACCGCCAGATGCAACTTGCCCCACACTCGCCGCTTCTCGGCGCCGTGTTTTCTGACCTTCCACTCACCTTCACCAAACACCTTCAGGCCAGTCGAATCGATAACCAGGTCGGTAATGCGTTCCTTCGGGGGCTGTCGATAAACCACCGTCACCGAGCCTGCTCGCTTGCTGACACAGCTGTAGTCCGGTGCGCACAGCGGTACGTTCATCAACTCGAACAGGGAGTCGAGTAGTCCCTGAGTGGCCCGCAGAGTGAGGTTAAAAATCCCCTTGAGCATCAGGAAGGTACAGATGGTCTGGTCGGTGTAGAGCAGGTTGCGGCCCCGCCGCCCATGATGGTCGTGGTGGAACCGGTTATCCATGGCGCCAGCATCAACCCAGAAGGTGAGGGAACCACGGTTAATCAGAGACTTGTTGTATTGAGGCCAGTTGGTGATGGGATGAAGCGACGTGCCCATGATGCAGACTTGAAGAGGATGGTGGTGATCAGATCACCGAGCCCTAAGTTAGTTCCATCCAAGCTGTATCTATTTGGGAAACAACGCCGTCATAACCGTAACGCCGCTCACTAGCAACCTGTTTGCCCCGTTGCAATCGCAGCGCAGTAAGGCGCCCTTGCTCGTCATATTCGTATTGCTGGGTCAGCGCCCCCTGGCTGCGGCGCATCTCCAATCCACTAACCATCTGGTGGCGAGTCAGCTCGGCGCCGTTCAGATCAATCCCGCTTAGCTCCCCATTCAGATAGTGGTAAGCCAGCTTGTTGCCATCGGGCAACTGCCAGTGGGCCAACCGCCCCATGGCATCATGCTTGAAATAGCTGGAAGCCCAGCCCTGATGCTCGGCCAGCAGATTGCCTGCAGCATCGTATTCATAGGTGAGTGGCCAGGCGCCATCATCCACCTGGGTCAACTGACCGTACTGGTCATAGCTGAACTGGATTTCACGGCCATCGGGCAAGGTTTTTTTAAGCAACCGCCCCATGGAGTCTCGCTCATAGCGAGTGACCAGCTCGGTCTCCTGCTTGCCGAACTCGACCTTCTCGCTCAAATGACCGTTGAGGTCGTAGCGGTAAGCGGTGGTGCGGCCATCAAAGCCGGTTTCCCGCGCGACCAAGCCATTGGGGAAGTAGTGAATGCGGTGCTGTTCGCCATGCTCGTTCTCAATCTCACTCAAGAAGAGCTTGGCATTGTCGTAGCAATACTTAAGCTCACTGCCGTCCGGGTTGATGCGGCGGCTCACTAGATGCAGGCCAGTTCGTCCCACTCGGCCGCCTTGCCGTAGGGGATATAGAAGTAAAGATATAGAAAGGTCAGGACATGGCGTTATCCTGACCTTTACATATCCACATATTGAAAGAGGGCTGACTGCGTTAAAACGGTTCAGTCTGGTGTCCGGCAATAACCAGACCTATACAGATTGCTCCGCAAACGCCCGATTACGCTACGCTAATCGAGCATGAGCCCAGTAAAAATGGTTGGTATCCAGAATCCCAGTGGTGCTAAAAACACCTCATATATTCACACCATCCTTCAATAAGCAGGGGAAATACGTTTACCGACACAAAAGCGATCTAAGTCAATCTCAAAAAACCAATCTTGAAAGTTATCAACCACTTTATCGAACGCCCCCACTATAGCAATACCACTAACAGAATTTGGATGTTGAGATATATATTGATAGAAGACATCCTCTGTTGAAGGGTGTATTTTTCCAATCATATTGCCTGCAAGATCATAGACAGTTGCATCAAGGTGATTCCCTGTGCCATATTCCATAGAAACTACTACATTTTTTTTCTCCGAATACACCGCATAGCCTTTATTGGGGTGTAACAGTCTAATCGACTGTTCACCACAAGCCCATTCACTATACATGAAATCAGTATCATTAATTATTTTCACTTTATTTCCTTCACTTCGACAATCTTAAGGTGATTCATTTTTTCAACGGGGTCTCGAGACAACCTCAAATTAATTTGATTAGCACCACCAGTGAGATATTTATAACTACCATCAGATAGTTTTTCAATCTGAGGCCCAACTGGTCCTTCTAGTACTTCAAAGGGATGCGTAACCTCATATGTAACCACACGATCGATACCAGCTGGTTTCCATGACTGCTTTACAGCTAGTTTACCCCATACAAAGTCTGCAGAATTAATATTATCCATAGTACCAAATCCACCGGGGCTAGTTATTGGCTGACCAGGCCCCAATGCCATATTAAAACGTTCCCCCGGCTCAATGATTCGGCTCTTGGGAGTAAATCCAACTGGCCATGGGGATTCATTATCCCTGAGCTCTTCAAATGCACTAACCAACGAATGGTCATCTTTAAACTGTCCAGCATGATGTTGTTCAAACTGCTTAAATACGTCTTGCTGCTCGGACGGAATTCTGGAGCGCGGCAATGAATCAGGACATTGCCCCGGCACATTGCTTAATCCCAGCGGATCCACCCAACCGGTTGGGTTAGGGGCGTACTGGTAGTTGTTGAGCCCGCCAGCCAAGCCTATCGGGTCGGGGGTGATAAATCTACCCGTTTCAGGCTGGTAGTAGCGGTGACGGTTGTAGTGCAGACCGGTCTCGGCATCAAAATATTGCCCCTGAAAACGCAAGGGAGTGGCAACCTCGGCGATCTCTTCCCGCCACACATTGCCATAGGCGCGATAGCGCACCTGCCAGGCAGTCGCTCCATTGTCACGGGTCAACGCCAGCGGGGTACCGAGGTGGTCAAGTTGATAATGGAATACCTCGGCATCCGTTCCTTCACCTTCCAACTGCACCAATGGCTTGAAGCTGCCCGGTTCATAGATAAAGCTGCGGTATTGCTCGTCAGTGCGACGTTTATCATCACCAAGCTGATAACTGTTTTCGGCAATCAGGTTGTTGGCCTGCCACAAGAATTCGGTGACCAGCTCGCCCTTTGTCCCACTCACCGTCTTGCGAATACGGCGGCCAAAGGCGTCGTAGTCATAACGGGCCGTGGTGCCATCCGGCAGCTCAGCCCTGATCAGTTGGTGCTGGCAGTCGTAGTGATAACGGGTAACCAGTGACTGGCCTTTGCCACGACGCTCGATGGCCAATCGACCAAATTCGTCGTACTCAAAATGGCGATCGCCACTCAACAGCAGCCGGTTACCCTGGGTGCGCGCCCCCTCAAACTGGCCACCCAGCGTCTGGCTCAACAGGTTGCCCGCCGGATCGTGCAGGAACCGCTCGGTCAGTTCACCACGCACCTCCAGCAAGCGGTCCAGCGGGTCGTAGCGGTAGTGCTGCACCCCTTGCACACTGTCATTGATCTGCAGCAGATTGCCAGTGCGGTCATAACCGTAACGCCGCTCACGAGCAACCTGTTTGCCCCGTTGCAATCGCAGCGCAGTAAGGCGCCCTTGCTCGTCATATTCGTATTGCTGGGTCAGCGCCCCCTGGCTGCGGCGCATCTCCAATCCACTAACCATCTGGTGGCGAGTCAGCTCGGCGCCGTTCAGATCAATCCCGCTTAGCTCCCCATTCAGATAGTGGTAAGCCAGCTTGTTGCCATCGGGCAACTGCCAGTGGGCCAACCGCCCCATGGCATCATGCTTGAAATAGCTGGAAGCCCAGCCCTGATGCTCGGCCAGCAGATTGCCTGCAGCATCGTATTCATAGGTGAGTGGCCAGGCGCCATCATCCACCTGGGTCAACTGACCGTACTGGTCATAGCTGAACTGGATTTCACGGCCATCGGGCAAGGTTTTTTTAAGCAACCGCCCCATGGAGTCTCGCTCATAGCGAGTGACCAGCTCGGTCTCCTGCTTGCCGAACTCGACCTTCTCGCTCAAATGACCGTTGAGGTCGTAGCGGTAAGCGGTGGTGCGGCCATCAAAGCCGGTTTCCCGCGCGACCAAGCCATTGGGGAAGTAGTGGATGCGGTGCTGTTCGCCATGCTCGTTCTCAATCTCGCTCAAGAAGAGCTTGGCATTATCGTAGCGATACTTGAGTTCACTGCCATCGGGGTTGATGCGGCGGCTCACCAGATGCAGGCCGAGGTGATATTCGTAACGAGTCTCGCGGCCGAGCTCGTCCCACTCGGCCGTCACCTTGCCGTAGGCGTTATATTCGAAACGGCGGATGCCACCACCAGGCAGATTCACGGCTTGCAAGCGATCGGCCGCATTCCATTCATAGCGGGTAATCGCGCCGCGCGGGTCGCGCCGTACAATCTGGCGACCCCGCTCATCATAGCGCCAGCGGGTCACGCCACCGTTGGCACCCTTCTCCTCAATCAGCTGCCCAAGGCGGTTCCAGCCCAGTTCGATGCGGCTGCCATCGGGTTGCACCACGGTGCTGAGCTTGCCTTGCGCGTTATAGCTGTAGCGAGTCTCCCGCCCAAGGGGATCCCGTCTTGCAATCACATCCCCTTGCTCGTTGCGTTGAAAACGCCATTCACGCTCCCCCTGTACCACCTTGCGAACCCGACCATCCCAATAGTGATAGGTGGTCTGACTGCCATCGGGCGCAATCTCGCACTCCAGCAAGCCCGCTTCGTCATAGTGGTAACGGGTTTCGCCCCCCAGTGCATCGCGGGCCAGCACTTTCTGACCCTTGTCGTTATAGACAAACTCGCTGACCGCGCCGTCGGGATCTTGCTGACGGATCAGTCGAGCGTTGCTGTCATGCTGGTAGACCTCCTGACTGCCATCAGCATTGCTGACCGTCACTTCACCCTTGTCATCATCCCAGGTGTAACTGACATCAAAACGGGCCACATCACTCCAGTGGCGAACCGCGCGCGCCAGCTTTCCTTCCCGCTCCCATTCCCAGAAGAACCCTGCGCCGCCCGCCAGTCGGCGCTCCAGGATCACCCCATCGAGACGATAGCGGTAACGTTCGCACTCACCGGCCCCGTTTTCAGCCACCACCAGGTGCCCTGCATCGTCGTAGTAATAACGTTGCAAGGTCGCTTCTGGCTGCCAGTTAATACCGTCAAAATGCTGTAATTCGACACCGGCCAGATATGCCTTTTGATAAACAATACGAAGAGCCAGACCGCCCTCGTTCTCTATCCAGCAGGGGCGCCCCTGCTCATCGGCACGGATAGTGAGTCGGTTGCCATAAAGGTCTGACATGGCCGTCAAACGGCCTGTCTTGCCATGCCAGGTGAAATGCAGGAAGGGCGATCCCGCCTTGGCGACTATCACCTCGTCAGGCTCATCCCCCAGATAAACGGCCGCCTCTGACAACTGGTTGGTGATCATGGGTCTGGCTGCCGAGGGCATCGGTAACTCGATGGCAAGAGACTCCTGGTCCCACCAGGTCAGGCTATCTCCGTGACGTTCGAGCCGATGGGCCAGCGTATGGCTCCACCCCGCCCCCATGCCACAGGAACGCTCAACCGCTGACGTGCGATAGAGGCGACCAAAGGTAAACGGCAGCATGCCCGGCAGATGGGCATCCTCCAGCGCCAGCAACTCCTCGCCGGTGACCATGGACACAGGGCAGTTGTTCTTGCAGGTTTTGGCTTCAGGTTGATGGGGTTTATTGACCGGTGTTGTCGTCGTTTTCGAGGCATCCGGCGTCTTTTTAAGCTGTTTAATCTCGGAATGGGGCTGGAATTTGCGCTTGGCTGCAGTCCCCTTTTCCACCAGTGTTTTGGCGCTGCCATCTACCAGTTTGAGATCCGCCTTCTTGGCAGGGCTCAGCTTGGCAGACCCGGCGATCAACACCTTCTTGGCCGTTTGAGCATGTTGCGCCAGATTGTGCTTTTTGGAGAGATTGACCAGCGAGGTCACCAGACGCATCACTCTATCGCTATTCTTGGCCGCTGAGGCTGCCTTGGCGCCATAACGGGCAGCAAGGCCGGCCCCACCGGTTAAAATCACACCGATGATGACATCAATCAGCACAGAGGAAATCACCTGAGACCCAAACTCGGTCTGCTGATCTGGCGGCAACATCTTGACCCAGCACACCAGGGCATAGGCATAGAGATAGAGCAGTGCTTCATCCTGCAATACCAGCATGGCGGCTTCCATCTGGGATGCTCCCGCCTTGGCCATGGCTGCAGCATCTACACCAAACTCAGCCAACTTTTTGGCATTCCCCACAGGGTCGGCCAACAGGTTGTAGATGGTTTTCAGATCGTCCCACGCCCCAACCAGCGCCTTGCCAACGCCACTGGCAGCAGCCAACGCATGGCTACCAAATCCGGCTCCCGTGGCGCTATAACGGCTCCAAGCGACTTTGTGTTCGCTGCTCCACTCTCTGGTAAGCCATGCTTCCAGATCTTTTTGCACTGGAGCATAGGAGGCAAACAAGGCGTCAAGGTCACTCTTCTTCACCTTGGGGTAAAAGGTCACCCGATAAGACTTGCCCGGAGTCAACTTCCCGACTTCAGCAATCCCCTTGGCATCCAGGGTTCCCTCCTTCGCTACCGCTTCACTGACAAAACGTCCACGAACTATCTTGCCCGCTTCCACCTTGTAGGGGGTATTACCGATAGGAATAAAACGCACTGATTCGAACATATGTACTAGCCGCAAAGTGCCACTCAAAGGGCACTGCGTCACCACGGATTGCGCCTTCTTGCTGCTCGAAGAGGCTTTTATCGTCTTGTCACCAACCTTGATGGTCTGCTCCATGTCCATACCGAGCATGTCGCCAAGAAAGAAACTCTCGGCATCCTTGCGGTACTCAGTCAGGGCATTGCGATAATCGGCGATCACCTGGGTGAAGACGGCCTGGCCGGCATTACTCATGCTTGAACCTCATTGAGCAGCGCCGCTTCCAGCGCTGGAAATAGATCGATATCAGGGGATGGGTAACGGGAAACGAAACGGGCAACTTTGCACCTGAGATTGGCCTCGGGGAAAGCCCAGTAAAGCTGGCCATTCTCATCTGCCAGCTGTTGCATCAGGTTGTTGATAAGGGGACCTGTATCTTGCTCGGCCAATACTGCTGCGATAGCTGGAGGAAGTTCCCACCAGGGAAATGGACGTACAGCACAGGGCTCCGATGGTTCCCATGAAAATGCATTGCCCTGACACCACATCGCACCCAGTTGCGGCAACAGCTTTGTCATGCCATCACCAAGCTGCGACACGATGGCAGACATATACACGCCATCCCAATAGCGAAAGAACACTGCTTCACCCTGATGCCAGAGCTGGGTCAGCCCCTGAAAATGGCCATAGAGAGTGCCAGAAGGTTGCTCGGTCGCCAGAATAAATCCCCAATCGCGAGCATCGGTCGTTTCAGCCCATTCGATAAAAGGACTCACCTTGTCCAGCTCGACCAGATAGGGCATCACGGGGAGCCAGTCGTGATAGGGGGTACCGAGATAGAGTCCGCGCGGTGTATGACGGCCATCAAGCTGGTAATAGTGCTGCAAAGGCGCCGCATCGCTGGCCCCTGCCAGTACGGCATACAATGGGCTAGTTTGCACGGCTACCCACTCGGCAAGCGACATAGCCTCAGATTTCACAGCCGCCCTCCTTGCACTTCTCACACTCCTCACAGAAAGGGGCAGCACTCTTCATGGTGGCCAGCTGGGCAGGACTGAGCGGCACCTTCGGCATGGGAGGAACTGACACACCATGAGGGCCGACAGGGGATTTACCCGCCCAACCTGAACCAGACCCGGGGCCTCCCCCCGAGTTCATCTTGATAGTAGGGCCAACCAGTGTGACGCCACCGCCATCCACCTTGATAAAGCAGCCGCCCACCTTGACGGTAATTTCAGATCCCGCCTCCAGCACCACTTTGGCGCCTGCCTTGACGTGCACTTCCTGCCCGGCCTGGGTGAGCCAACTTTGTCCCAGTTTTTGATGCATGGATGCATCCACCGTCAGCGAATAGTCCGTCTTGATGTGGTCGCGCTTCTCGCCCTCGATCGTCAGGTGGTCATTGGCCTTGATGCGGGTCACCCGCTCGTTGTCGATGTCGGTGTGCTGGTCGTGCTTGATGTGCCACGCCGCATCGTTCTCGATGAGAACATTCAGGTCTTTCTGACCGTGGATATAAATCTCTTCCTGCCCAGCCTGGTCTTCAAAACGAAGTTCGTTGAAGCCCTCACCCTTGTGGGTTTCGGTGCGCAGCACGGTGCGAGTCTTGTTGGCTGGCAGCTCATACGGCGGCCGGTTGGTGGCGTGGTAGGTGCGCCCCGTCACGATGGGCTGGTCGGGGTCACCTTCGAGGAATGAGACGATAACCTCATGGCCGATGCGCGGAATCGCCATCATGCCGTACTGGCCACCGGCCCAGCCCTGACTCACCCGCACCCAGCAGGAGCTCTGGTCGTTGGAGCTGCCATAGCGGTCCCACGGGAACTGCAGTTTGACCCTGCCATGCTCGTCGCAGTAAATCTCCTCCCCTTCCGGGCCGACTACGATGGCG
Source organism: Aeromonas sp. HMWF015 (assembly GCF_963878965.1). Taxonomy (NCBI): domain Bacteria; kingdom Pseudomonadati; phylum Pseudomonadota; class Gammaproteobacteria; order Aeromonadales; family Aeromonadaceae; genus Aeromonas; species Aeromonas sp. HMWF015. The sequence goes on from NZ_CAWNZT010000109.1 coordinate 32,740, forward strand.
ATTTGCGGGCCATCCACCATCGGCTTGTAGGGTGCCTCGGGGCTGCCAACACGCGCCCGCCAGGTGGTACTCGCTTTCACTACGCCAAATTCGTTGTGGTAGACGGTCGGGCCGCTGCCGCCCTCCTCTTCCAGCGCTTGCGGTTGTTCACCTGTGTGGCGGATATGGACGATTTGCCAGTCGGTGTTGAGGCTGCCGTTAGGATGCTCGGTGAGTGAAAAGTGCTGACCCGGCAAGAGCGCCGCGCTATTGGATTTGCCACTGCCCGCCACCGCATCGTTACGCAACGCATCGAGCCGGTGCTGGGCAAAGGCCTTGCCGCTGCCGTCCTGCTTGTAGCGGCCCGGGTAGTCAAAATGCTGATAGGTATCCCGTTGGTGCTCGAGCTCTGCGCCCTGCTTTTTGTGGGAGAGGCCATAGGCCGGAGTCTTGAAGCTGTAGTCCTTGAGTTCAACATCCGAGGGGCGCACCGATTCGCGGTAGTGGAACTGGCGCACATACGGACCTTGTTCCAGCGAGCGGTTACCGAGGTTGAAGAAGAGCGAGGGGCCAGCGGCCAGGGCTGCCGCGTCGTCAGCAAAGACGATGCGATGTTTGCCTGCTTCAAACTCGTGGAAGTAGAACAGCCCCTCTTCTGCGGCAAGGCGGTTCACAAAGTCGAGGTCGGTCTCGCGATACTGAACGCAATATTCCCGCTGGGCGTGCTCATTCTTGAGCGCAAAGGCGTAGTCGGTGATGCCGTGCTCTTGCAGCAGGATGCTGAGGATTTCATCGGGCTTCTGCGCCTGAAACATGCGGGAGTTCTGGCGCAGGCCCAATCGCCACAGGGCAGGTTTCACCTCAATGCTGTAACGGGTGCGGCGAAAGCCGCTGTCCCCTTGGGCAAACTCGCTCACTACCCCGCAGACCCTGCGTTGCAGCGCGCCGTTGTACCACACCATCAGCTCGCACGGCTGGTCCAGCACGGCGCCAAAGTCAACATCAGGCTGGCTGCTGGCCACCTCCAGCTGCAGATTGAACGGCCGGTTCAGCCCCTCATCCAGCTGAAAACTGGCCACCACAAAGGTGCTCTCGGGCAACGCCCCCACCTTGACCGTAAATTGTAATCCTGTGCTCTGTGCCATGACTCTGTTCCTTATCCTGCCTGTCCGCTACCGGAACCAATCACCACGCCACCACAATCCACTGCCGTGCCGGTGACGGCGATGGGTTTGCCATTCACCAGCACAGAGCCAACACCACCGGCAATGGCACGTGGGTGCGGCGGGTTGTTGGGCTTGTCATGGGGCGCCAGTGGATCACCTTGACCAGCCACAGGCTTGCCATCGAGGAACACGTCGGGACTGGCAGCTATCACCGGGGTCGGTGGGAAGCCATCGTGGTCGGTGCCGATGTCACCGAGCAGTGCGATAGCGGGGCACATAGTCATTCTCCATATGAGTGGGGAGACGCACAGACATCATCCCTCTGCCCCTGTGCCCGGTGGAACGCACCAGGCACAGGCGATTTTGATAAACAGCGGATAAACAGAACAGGCCACAGCACAGGCTATGCCATTCAGCACTGGCGAAATTAGCCAAATAAAATCAAATGGTTAACCTCTTTCGATAGATGACAGGCTTATCCATTCGCAAGAGATTGCGCAAACTGGGCAATCCCCCTGCAAAATATTGCATCTGCAGTGCAACCATCTGTAGTATGCGCAACTGGTTGCGCATAACAGAGCAATCAGCTACCGGATAGCCCTTGTTGCAGTTGGTAAAGCCGGATGTTGAGTGCTTTCAAGTCACTCTCTATCCCTTTCAGCTCGGCAGCCGTAATAGGCTCCTGCGACGCTTTTCGCGCCTCCAGTTCGCTCAGACGTAAACTGAACGGGACCTCCTGCATCAGGTTCTTCTGTACCTCGTAGAGCTGGGACTTGAGGTAGGAAATCGTGACCGTCTTGCGCTGACGCTCCAGCTCCAACAGCTGATCGATCAGGGCATCGACCCCGGCGCGCGCCTCCAGATAGGTCGGAACCCGGTTGAGATCCCCCTGCAGGCCGGCCAGCGCTGTCTGCCACTGTTTGTCGAGAGCCTTGACCGCCAGCGAGTCAGGATAGAGCATCTGCAGCGAATTGCGCAGCCCCTCGCCATAACGGTACCAGTAGAGGGGCGAGGCCTGCTCAAGCCGATCCAGTTGGGCCTGATAACGCGACACCAGCTCGCTCTCCATCCCCTGCAGGGTCTGCTCCCCCAACACGATGCGCGCCTGCCGAATGTCGTCATAACTCAGGGCCTGCGGCAACGCTGCAGCGGGTTGTTGCAACCGTTGCGCCGCGATGACCTTCTCCTGCTGCTGATGTTGCCAGCCAAGCCATCCCATCATGGGCAAGGCACAGGTGAGCAGGCCGCAACCAAACCAGAACCAGGCGGGCCGCTGTTTGCGATGCTGCTCAATCTTGAGTACGGTCGGCTTCATCTGCCCCTTCTCGCGCCCCACCAGAATACTGCCCTGAGGCAGGTGCGGGGTTGCCGCCCCGGCAGAGGCACCGTGGTCGCTCTCCATGTCGGATTTGAAGAAGACCATCGGCGGGATCTGCAGCTCATCCTTGAGGCCCGGATCGTCGGAGACGATGACGATCTCGGTCTCGTCAAAAAGATGGGTATAGCCCTCGATGAAGTGCACCAGATTCTCGACCCGGGGAATGCGGCTCAAGCCCGTGTTGTGCAACTTCTCGCTGATGAGTTGCAGCGCCCGCTCACAGCGGTAGATCAGCCGCTTGTCATCATGGCTGATCTGGTATTGGCGGATCACGTCGCTGACGCGGGCAATAAACCAGTCGAGCATCTCGATGCGGGCCCGCTCCTGATGCACCGGCGGCCAGAAACTCTCCCACTGGGTGACGATCAGGTTGGCAAGAAACTCGCACCCTTCGGTAAAGCCGCTCAGCCCCTGAAGACGGGAGCGCGCCAAGGTGAAGTAGATGGCGGTCTGCAGGTCCACCCCGTGCTTTTCGAAGATTTGACTGGCGAGCTGATGGATCCTGACCCAATCCACCTCGGGACGGGAGGCGTGGCTGAGCTTGTTGATTTCAGCGCGCAGCGCCTCGTATTCCGGCAACATTCTGGGGTCACGCCCCACTTTCAATGCCTGCTGGCCTTGTTGATTCTGTGACATATCGGATTCCAAAATGCTGGGGGGCATGGCGCCCCCCGGCATGATCAATAGAGGGATTCAGGCAAGCTGAACTGGCTGAACAGGCCGCCGGTGAACGGGTTCTGGGCGCTGTCGGTATAGACCCGATAGGTCATGGCACCCTGATCCACCGGGAAGCGCACATCAAAGGTGGCCTCGTTGACCTGGGTCAGCTCCCCCTTGTCCATCAGGCGGAACATGGCCCAGGGACCGACAAAACCTTCGCTGCGCGGTGAGCGCTCGCGGGCGGCAGGCACCAGGGTGATCTTGCTCTCAGCCCCGTCACGCATGGTGTTTGGCCACACCAGCGGGATCTTGTTGCGACGACCGTGGGCATACTCCAGCAACTGACCATCCAGATTGAGCACACTGCGCCGCTTGTTGGCGGTGAGCTCGATGGGCTCGAGGGCAAATTGCACCTCCAGATTGCCCTGCTGACTGAAGAAGATCTGGCGGATCCGCGCGGCACGATCCAGCTGCTTGATAAGTTCGGCCTGAATCGGTGAGCTCAGCTCGCCCTCCATCAAGCCCCCCTCCACCATGGGTTTGAGGTTGACCTGATAGAAGCTGTCCAGGGTGCCACCGGGGGCAAAGAAGCGCTCCATTTCCGACAGCGGCACATCTTTGGCTGAGCCCGGATTGAACGGATAGCGATCCGCCAGCTGGCTGTTGAACGGTGTCAGCACCTTCGCCTGCCACTCCTGATTGAGGGATGACATCGCCAGATCAATCACCAGTTGCGAACTCTGATCCGCCAGTTGACCCACCCAGCGATTGAGTGGCTCGGGCAGGCCACGGGCATACTGCTGCAATGCAAAGACCGGATCGGCGTACTTGTTGGTCAGACGCAGCTGCACCGCCTTGAGGGCCGACTGTCCCGGCTCGGTGGCATTGACGATCAGCTCCATATAGTGCTGCAGTTCAACCAGTTTCTGGTTCACTTCAGAAATGAGCGGCCCCTGCTCGCCACGGCCGGTCAAGGCGCCATTGGTGGCCATAAAGGGACGCCCGATCCGGGCGGTGATCGCCTGCGCCAGATCCCCTTCCGCATCGGAGATCTTGCGAATGCGGGTATTGTCATCCAGCGAAGCCAGCACCCGCTGGAACGGCTGGTCGTTGCCGGTGATGGCGGAGAGCACATCAAGCGCCTGCTCTGGGCTGGCAAGGGTCTGCACATCCAGATTGGTCAGCAATTTTTGCCACTGGTTGACGTAATCGGTGACATAGCGGTCATTGACCTGACGGGCGATCTCCTTGCGATCCGCCTCGCTCAACTGACTCAGCTTGCGCTGACCCAACACCCAGGCATCCATGGCGGTGAGATCGATCAACGCCTTGTCCTGCTTGAGGAAGAAGTCACTGAAGCCGGGCCAGGTCAGCAAACGCGGCACCTGACCGGCACTCTCGTTGCGCAGGGCAAACACGGCATCAAAGGTGGGGCCCACCTCGTCGCGGACATTGAGATCAGGCGGCAACACATCGCCCGCCTTCACCACCAGATTCTGATAGACCCGCTGATACATGGGCAGTTTGCCAAGTTCACGTTGGGCGCCATAGACAGGCTCCTTGAACGGAATGAAGGCGGTGATGGCGGCCTGATCCCGAGCAGCCCGGGCACCATGCCAATCGGTATGGTCGAGGGCGTAATCAAGATGCCCCCTCAGCTGATCCTGCACCGCCCCTTGCCCCGGGAAAGCGCGCTGCCAGCGGCTGGCCATGTACTGCTCCACCAGCTCCTTGTTGCGACCGGAGGCATCATCCAGCATCCGCATCACCCGCAGGATGGAGAGCTTCTCCTCGCTGCCAGCCGGTGCCCGGTTGAGATCCTCCAGCAACCCCTGCATCTGGGCGGGCAGGAAACGCAGCCCCAACAGTTGCAGATAGGAGCCCTCCACATAGGGGCCAATCTCGTCCCCCTGATAGAGACCAAGGTCTGCCACCAGCGGCATCCGCTCGCGGTAGTTGCCAAACGACAGGGTCGCCTCGCGAATAAGGTTGAGACGTGGCAACTGGCTGACACCGAAGGCATGTTCATCAGCGACCTCGTTGGTCTCGGTGAACGCTTGCGCCTTGGTCAGTACATTGCGCCCCGCCTCCTCGTTGACCCGGTAGAAGTAGTGCCAGCCACCGATCAGGGCTGCCGAGAAGAGCGACAGGCAGCCGAGGCCAATGGCCATCCGGCGACGACGATAGAGAGTATGTAGCCGGTTCTCTCCGGCCAGATGGGCCTCGGGGAAGATGATCGAGGAGAACAACTTGCGCACGAAATAGGTGTTGGACTCCCCGCGCAGGGCTGAGTGGATCGGCTCGGGCAAGCTGTAACGACGGGAGGCCGCCTGAGCAAAAGCATCGAACGGGACACCTTGCTGATAGACGGAACTGATATAGACGCCGCGCACCAGCAGTGGCTTGCTCTCTTCAATGGTCAGGGTTTCATCGAGCAGGCTGGTCACATAATCCTTGAGACCTGCCAATTGACGGACGAACGAGAACAGGGCATTGCGCTGGGCAGCATCGAGCCGGGCCAGCATCATCTCCGGCAAATTGCGGTTGAGATTGTCGACCCACTGATCCCAGAACAGGGCCAAGTCTTGCTGCCAGGATTTACCCTGACTGCTGCCGGGGTTGAAGGTCACCCCCAGCACGGCGTCACGGGCCTCTTTATCCAGCTGCTCATACACCACATCAAAGCCGCGCAGCATGTCGAGTTTGGTAAAGGCGACATAGAGTGGCAGCCGGGTATTCATGGTGGCCGACACCTCTTGCAACCGGGCACGCATCAGCTGGGCATAGGCCTTGCGCTCGGCCACGCTGGCCGCGGACAGCCATGCCAGATCAACGGTCAGTACCAGCCCATTGAGGGGCTGACGACGACGATGTTCGTTGAGCCAGTTGAGTAGATGCAGCCAGAGCCGCTCATGTTTGCGAGCTTGCGGATCAAGCTCGGGCTCGGCTTGTGACAACAGCGCACCGGCCGGATCCAGCATCACCGCTTGCTCACCCAGCCAGCAGTCGATCAGTTGACCTTGCGCCACATCCCGCAGTTCAGTATCGAGTCTGGGGTTGAGTTTGTTGGCCGGGTTGGCTCTGTGGATCAGGCTGCTCTTGCCGCTGCCGGGCAGACCCAGCACCAGATACCAGGGCATGGCGTAGATCGCCCCCTTACCAAGATGTTCGCCCAGGGCTTGCAACCAGCTGTTAAGGAACAGCGCCTGCTTGTCGATGAGCCCTTTGACCGGGTCCTGTTCCAGCACCACTTCGTGCTGGCGTTCGGCTTTGAGCTGCTTCATCTTACGCCATACCCGCCAGGAAAGTACCCCCAGCAGCAACCAGAGCCAGAGCAGGGTGAACACCACCCGCCCCCACAAGGACTCGAATGGTTTGGCATCACGGATCTCGATGCGAGGCCCCAGCCACCACACCAGGATCAGGGCGACAACCCACAGCACCACACCGAGCAGGGGCCAGGAGGGTTTCAGTTTCGGCAGCTGTTGCCGCAGAAAGGTAAAGATGGTTTTGAACATAAAATGTGATCCAACTCCGACTCAATGACTCATTTCGGCACTTATTTCGGCAAATGGCTGGCATAGGGGGCCAGGCGGCTGACCAGCCCGGGCTCCCACTGCGACAACCCAAGGCGATCTGCCTCTTGCCACAAGTGTTGATATTGCTGGCGCGCAAGCGCCTCCATGCCTTCCTGCTCCAACAACTCCGCCTGCACCAACTGGGCATGGAAGCGGGCTCTTGGCTCTTTCATTTGCGCCATCCGCTCATCAAGCAGGGCGAGCGCGGCGGCAACCCCCTGCTCCCCATGACGCAAGGCGACCTCCTCGGCCAACTCGGCCTGTCCGCTGCCGCCCCCACTGCCCTTGGCAGGCTGCAACCAGCGACTGCACTCGGGGGAGAGAAACGGGGTGCCATCGCTGAAGGTGAGCTCCCGCAGTGCTGGCAGGCGCTGCAAAAACGCGTCCAGCTCCGCCATGATCGCCTGCGCCACCGCGCCATATCCCAGCTTCTGGGCCACCTCGGCCGACAGGTAATGCCCCTCGAACCAGTAGGGTGCCAGGGTCAGACTCTGTTCGATGCGCTGCCAGAGCGCCAGATCTGGCGTGCCCAGGGCAACCCGATACTCATCCACCATGTCCACCGACATGGAGGCCAGCTGGGTTTTGTTCCCCTGCGCCGTCATCGGCGGGGTGGTGATGCCGGCCCAGATGGCGTGACGACGCAGCCGATAGCCAATAGCCGCCTCCGGCTGGCGCTCAATCAGCAGCTCCGCCACCTTAAGCTGGGTCTGTCGCCATGCCCGATCGTTGGAACTGTCAATCTCGACCCCGGATCCCTTGCTGCTGCCACTGAGCATCATGGTGCCCGCCATACTGCTCGCGCTGGCGCTGGCTGCGACAGCACTGCTCGACAGTTGGACACCGGCATCTGCCTGAGCCTGGGCAACCTGCTGGCGCTGAGCCCGCTTCAACCCCATCATCAGGGGATCCAGCAGCTCGCCCTTGTCAGGGCACTGGGCCAGCCAGACGGCTTCCAGTTGCTCTGCCTGCGCCAGCAACTGCACCAGCTCGGCCGCCGAGGCGCTCTCGCTCACCCTCGGCAGGGCCCCTTCGAAGCGCTTGATGATCTGCACCATCAACCGCTGCTTCTGGGTCGCATTCCCGGGCCAGGCCAACAGCCAGTAAGCCTTGATCCAGGCCTCCAGCAAACTGAACGCCGCACCCATCGGGGTCGCTTTGGCTGGATGCTGCAAGCAGCGCAATAGCTGGGCCAGCACCCGCATATCCTTGGTGCGGCTCTCAAGCAATCCCAGACAGGCTTCGGCGACCGCATTGAGATCGACCTGGCTGTGGGCAAGGGAGCCCAACTTGACCAGCTCGGTCTCCACATAGTCCCAGCGCGGCTCATCGGCCAGCACGGCACCTTTGATCTGGGCATCCGGCAAGCTGGTGAGCAGGCGGGCACACCAGGGATGTTGATAGCTCATCTTCCCCCCTACCAGCGACACTGTTGGCGCACCGGTATCAGTGCCTCTTTCAAGCCGCTGAGATCGACCCGCAGCAAGGTGCCGTTGGCCGCCTGAACCTGCAATTCACGATGACCGATCCAGCGCTTGAGCTCCTCTATGGCGGGCAAGCCGCGGCCATATTCGAGCAGCCATCCCTGATCCCGGATAAACCAGCTCTGACTGCTGCGAGTTGCTTGTCCATCCAGCGCGACCGCGACACGCTCCCCGCGCCACGGCGCATCCAGCCGCAAGCGAATATGGGTGATGCTGTTGACACAACCAATCGCCAGGGTGGCACCGCGCAGGGCCGGACGGGTCAATACCGCCGTGCCACTCTCCTCATCCTGTCGCAACAGGAAGGGTGAGCTATCCGGCACTCGGGCCAACTCTTGCTCCGCTATCGCCAGCCAGGCCGGAGATTTGGTGTTCTCCTTGCTGCCTGATTGCGTCGCCTCATTGCCAAGGGCGTCATAGCAGGCGAGCCGGATCAGAGGGGATGGCTCGCGACGACACGCTTGCCACGCCGCCATATCGAGGGGAGGCACCGCATTGCCGGTCGCCAGCAGCAGGGGCAACAAACCCATGATGCTCATCAGTTCACCTCCAGTTTCTGGCACTTGTGATCCAGGGTGCGCTTGGGAATATTGAGGCTCTCGGCTACCAGCATGCGATTGCCCTGAAAGTAGCGCAGGCGCGCTTCAATCACCGATGCCTCGTACTGCTGCATGGCCCGGCGCAGATCGCGGATATGGTTGTAATCATCCAGCGCATCGGGCAGCTCGGCACAGACCCGATCCCGCAGCTCCGGCGGCAAGGCACCAAGCCCCACCTCTTCACCATGACGGGTGTGGGCACAGGCCACCTCCAGCAGATTGCGCAGCTCGCGCACGTTGCCGGGGAAATCGTAACTTTGCAGTTGCTTGAGGAACTTACGCTGCAAGCCAGCCAGACCCTTGTCATCCTGCGCGGCAAACTGGGCCATGAAATGTTGGCAGAGCAGCGGCACATCCTCGATATGTTCGCGCAAGGGGGCGATCAGCAGCAGACACTGACAGAGACGGTGGTAGAGGTCGGCACGGAACCGCCCCTCCTCCACATGGCGGGTCAGCGGCTGATGAGTGGCCGCGATGAGGCGAAAATCGGAGTGATACTCCTGCTCTGCCCCAAGCGGCCGGTAGCTGCGGGTTTCCAGCACCCGTAGCAGCTTGGCCTGCATGGCGGCGGGCATATCGCCCACTTCGTCGAGAAACAGGGTGCCACCATTGGCCTGCGCCACCAGCCCGGTCTTGTTGGAGAGGGCGCCGGAGAAGGCCCCTTTCTGATAACCGAACAGCTCGCTCTCAATGAGATTCTCGGGGATGGCGGCGCAGTTGATGGCGACGAACGGCTTGGCGGCGCGCTCGGAGCACTGGTGCACCAAGCGGGCGACCACCTCCTTGCCACTGCCGGTCTCCCCCTGAATGAGCACGGTCAGCTTGTGCTGGCCCGCCTGGGCGATCTGCTCGCGCAAGCCGCGGATCACCGCCGACTGGCCAACCAGCTGATCCCCCAGCAACTTCTCGTGCTGGCGCTGGCGCTCTCCCTCCCCCTTGATCTGACGCAGGGAGTCGCGCAGCACGTTCTGATCCCGACGGCTACGCCCCAGCTCGCGGATCAGAGTGAGCTGGTTGCAAAAGACCTGCACCAGACTGGCCAGCTCGGGGCGAGCCGCCCACTCCTGCAACACATCGCCACTGTCCATCATCGCCAGCACGGCAAACGGCTTGCCGTTGCCATCATTGAGCGGAAAGGCGTGCAGGCCGCACTGCTGGCCAAGGTTGGCCAGCAGTGCGCGAAAACCGGCGTGCTCAATGCGGGCACCGCCATGGAGGGAATCCCAGGTGCGGGATTGCGCCTTGTGCAGCACATAGGCGAGTGGATGAGAGAAATCATCCACCGCCAGCGCCAGCGCAACCTCCTGCCCCTTGACCCACCCTTTGCACTCCAGCTGGCGGCCGCTCACGTCCAGCATGCCAAGCAGCAGTCCTTTGGGCTGGAAGCTGGCATGGAGGGTCGAGCTCCACCAGTGGCAGAGATGTTGTTCATCCCGTTGCGAGGTGAGCGCGAGGGCGAATGCGAGGGCTTGCTCCATGGTCAGCCCTCCACCTCGGCCACAAACTGGTGATCGGCCACCGAGAAGCGCACCCGGTTGATGGGCTCACCGGCCGAGAGGCGCTGCAACAGTTGCAGGGAAACCGGCGGCAACAGGGCTCCATCAATGACGGACTCCAGCATCCGCGCGCCATTCTCGCTGCGGTTGGCCCGCAGCAAGATCTCCTCGGCCACCTCGCTCTCCAGCACCACATCGGCACCGAAACGCTCCTTGAGCAGCTTGACCAGCCGGTTGAGTTTGCCACCGACGATCTGCACCAGGGTGTCGTGACCGAGCGGCAGGTAGGGGATCACCTCCATCCGCGCCAGCAGGGCCGGTTTGAAGAAGGCAGCCAGCTCAGGGTAGAGCGCATCCAGCAGGTCATCAGTCTGCTCGGCATGATCGACGATGGTCTGGAAACCGAGGTTGGAGGTGAGGAAAAAGACCACATTCTTGCAGTCGATGATCCGCCCTTCCCCATCGGCCAGCTCGCCCTTGTCGAACGCCTGATAGAAGAGGTTGAGCACGTCAGGATGGGCTTTTTCCACCTCATCCAGCAGCACCACCGAGTAGGGTTTCTGGCGAATGGCTTCGGTCAGCACGCCACCCTCGCCAAAGCCGACATAGCCGGGAGGCGAACCGATCAGACGGGAGACGGTGTGCTTCTCCTGATACTCGGACATGTTGATGGTGGTGAGATACTGGCGACCACCAAACATCAGTTCGGCAATCTGCAGCACGGTTTCGGTCTTGCCGACCCCGCTTGGCCCCACCAGCAGGAAGGCGCCCAGCGGACGGCCTGGACGACGCAAATCGGCGCGGGCGGTCAGCAGGTGCTTGTGCAGATGGGCCACCGCCACATCCTGCCCCTTGATGAGCTCGCCAAGATACTCCGGCAGACGAGTCACCACATCGAGCTCCCCTTGGGAGATGCGATTGAGCGGCACCCCGGTCCACTCGGCGATCACCGCTGCGACCTGAGTCTTGTCGACATGGGCGGAAACCAGCACCTCACCCTGTTGCAGCTCGGCCAGCTCGCGCTCGAGCCCGGCCAGTTGCTCGGCAGCCGCTTGCGGATCGAGCGGCGCATCGGCGAGATCCAGCGCTTCTCTGGCCAGCATCTCATCCTGCTGATCGGCCAGCAGGGCGGCACGCAGCTCGACAATCCGATGCACCAATCCCTGCTGTTGCTGCCACTGTGCTTCCTGCTCACGCAGGGTGTCACGGCAGGTCTGCTGGGCCGCTTTCAGTTCTGTGAGTCGCTCATCGTTGTCACCCAGACCGATCAGGCTCTGGCGCTCCAGCTGACGGATCTCCAGCTCACGCTGGCGCAGTTCGTTTTGCAAATGGCTGACGGCGCGCGGCGGCGTGGTGAGGTTGATGGCCACCCGGGCACAGGCGGTATCGAGTACGTCGATCGCTTTGTCCGGCAGTTGACGACCGGATATGTAACGGGCGGAGAGCTGGGCAGCGGCTTGCAGCGCTTCCTCATCGATCAGCACCCCGTGGGCCTTTTCGTAGATGCTGCGCAGACCGCGCAGGATCACGGTGGCTTCATCTGCACTGGGCTCACCCACTTTCACCAGCTGGAAACGACGCGACAGGGCGGCATCTTTTTCCACGTACTTCTTGTACTCGCCCCAAGTGGTGGCGGCGATGGTGCGCAGCTCGCCACGAGCCAGCGCAGGTTTGATGAGGTTGGAGACATCCAGCCCCCCCGCCTGATTGCCGGCGCCTATCAGGGTGTGGGCCTCATCGATAAAGAGGATGACAGGTCGCACGGCGTCCTTGACCTCCTGCATCACCCCCTTGAAACGCTTCTCGAACTCCCCCTTGACCGAGGCTCCGGCCTGCATGGCGCCAAGATCCAGGGTCATCAGCTCCACATCGCGCAATTTTTCCGGCACCTGGCCTGCGACGATGCGCAGCGCCAACCCTTCGATCAGGGCACTTTTACCGACACCCGCCTCCCCCACCACGATGGGGTTGTTTTTGCGGCGACGGGAGAGGATGTCGATCATCAGATCGATCTCGTGATCCCGGCAGAGTACCGGATCCAGGGTTCCCTGACGGGCCTGTTCGGTGACGTTGACAGTAAAGCGGGCCAGCAGGCTGGCATCGGCGGGCAGCGCGGCCTGAGTCGAAGTGCCGTTAGCAGAAACAGTCACTTGGGTCTCGGCAGACTCTTTCACCCACTCGTCGAACTGCTGGCGCAGCAGTTCGCGATTGATGTTGGCAAGCAAACGGGTCACCGAGCCCGGCAGGTAACGCTGGGGAGTCATCAGCAGCACCAGCAGCATGACGCCGCTGCGCAGTTGGCCGTGTTGCAGCTCGGCAGAGGCGAGCAGCCAGCTGTCTTGCAGCCACTCCACCAATAGCGGCGAGAAGGAGGGATAACCCTGACCATAACCGTTATCGGCCGCCGAGGGTTGCAGCAGGCTCTTTAACTCTTCAACCTCAACTTCGGCCCGTTTGAGGATCTGACGCACATCGCTGAGGGGGGTCTCCAGCATCTTGAGCAGCAGGTGCTCGATGCGGATCTCGGCGCCCTGATGATTGACACAGAGGGCCGCAGCCTCCTCCAGCATGTGACGGCAGATGGGGTTGAGTCTTTCCACCAGTACCGGTAGCTCTATACGAATCAAGGCGTGCTCTCCTTAAGTATTTATTTTAATAATTCGCCCAGTTGACGCAGTACGTCCTGGGTCTGGTTATTGAGTTGGTGGTGATAGAGGCCAAAGATGATGGCCAGGATCAACGCGCCGCCCATAAACAGGGTGCGCAGGGAGACTTGCTTGCGCAGCTGGTAGCGAGATGCCTGCTGACCGAGATCGAGATGAAACACGCTGGGTGCCTCACCGCCACGTTCGAGGGACAACTGCTTGTGCAGTTGCTTGACGATCCGTTCAAACTCGTCACGGCCCTGGCTCATCACCTTGTAGCGCCCCTCAAAACCGAGGCAAAGGCAGAGATAGATGAACTCCAGAATGTCGCGATAGCGCACCGGATCTTCCTGCAGACGCGACAACAGCACGAACACCTTCTCTCCCCCCCAAGTCTCGTTGTGAAACCGGGCCAGCAGGGAGTGTTGGGACCATTCGCTCTGGCTGCCCCAGTCGCGCCCCATCACCGCCTCATCGATAAAAGTGCAGAGGATGTAGCGAAACGAGAGGACGACGCCATTCTCGTAACCCTGCGCCATCAACTCCTGTTCGATGGCCTGGATCTCGGTCACCACCCGCTGATAAAGCTCGGGCACCCGGTCGTAGCGCGACAACAGACGCACCCGCTGCACCAGCCCCAGCAGCGGGGTCACCGCATCGATCATCGGGTTGATGCTCTGGCCACGCAGGCGGAACCAGTAGTCCGAATCCATGTCCAGCTGCTCGGCGTGATCGAACAGCAGGTCGCTCAGTTGCTCGTTGTTGATAATGTCCGTGGTCATCTCTGCTTGTTTCCTTGATGCGATCACTGGCTACGGATGGCCCAGAGCTGCATGTCGAGCTCGGGGAAATCACCGGCAATGTGGAAGGCGAGCGTGTTGCTGACCGCCAGCATCTGCCAGGCAGGGCTCTGACGGTCGAGCTGGAAGTAGCTGTAACCGGCGTGATAGGGCAACTGGCGCGGCGCCACCGGCAGCGGCAACAGCGGGATACCGGGCAGCTGCAGGCTGATGAGTTCGCGGATCTTGTCGCTCGACGCCACCTTGGTCTGCTGCAGCAACTGTTTGCGCAGCTGCTCCTGCGGCATGCGGGCACGCACTGCCAGCACGAAATCGGCGCTTTGCATCAACTCGCTCTCGTTGACCATGGCCACCATGACGCCGTACTGGTGCTTGCGCAGCTGGATGGAGACGGCACGTGGCGACAGCACGGTACTGAGCGCCTGACGCAGGGCCAACATCACCGGCTCGAAGCTCACCTGCTGATCGTCATGACGATAGGCGGGGAACTCGGGGGGCAGACGGGACTCGTCGGTAAAGGTCATCAACTCGCCACAGAGCTGCACCAGCGCCTCGTGCAACCGCTCGGGGTGCAGGGTGCCAAGACGCGCCAGATGGGAGAGCTGTGGCTGAGCCCGATTGAGCAGTTGCAGCATCATGAACTCGGCCACATCGGCCACCCCCTGCTGTCCCGGCGCAGCGATGCGCTGGGAGAGGCTGCGAGCCCGCTCGGCCACGAGGCCAGCCGATTCGCCGAGGAAGCGCTTGAGGGTCGGAATGGCAGAGACACTGATACTGCAAGGCATGAAGTTGGGATCCAGCACCAGACCGCCATCCGGGCGTTTGTCCAGAATGCGAGCAATGGCGAGCGAGGCGTAGGCGCTGCGGTCTTCCCGCTCCAGCATCAACCGCAAGCTGACCCGCCCCACTTCGAGGGAAACCACATCCCCCCCTTCGCTGTGCAGATCGCGCACGTCGTGGCGATGGGCCTGCAAACGGGTGGCGACCTGACCGCCCTGATTGACCTCGTTGACCCCGCTCACCGAGAGCGGCAGCGCCAGATAGACCTTCTGGTTGGCCACCGAGGCATCGGTGATCTCCAGCGGGGTCGGCAGCACATCATCGTTCGGGATGTTGAAGACGGTGCCGTCCGGCAGGATACCGGTGGCCCCCACCAGCGCGATGCGGCCAAAGCCGAGGTAATCCTCGTTGATGGCAAGCGACTGCAACCCGTAGAAATAGTCGGACAGCGCGCTCAAACGCGCGTGCAGCGCGTAATCTGAATGTCTCTGTTGTTGCTGGAAGTGCTGGGGCTTGATAAAGAGCCCTTCACGCCAGATAACCCGATTTCGACTCGACATGATTATTCTTCTTCTTTTTGTAGTTCCACTTCATCCAGGCGCAGGTGCACCAGAATTTGATAGGCCGTTCCTTTGCTCTTGACCTTGATGACCTTGCGCCACTCGGCGCTGTCCGGATCGGCGTACCGTGCAATCACGCCGATGTAACGGGTCTTCTCGTCAAGCTTGACGGGGGGCAGGTATTTGAACTGGCCGGGCAGCAGGGTGTAGTCCTGATGATCCAGGTAGTTCTTGCCAAGGGCCTTCTCTACATCCGCCGTCACCTGGTCATAGTCAGTAGCGAGCAGCTTGGAATCTTCAGCCAGCAGCACCACCTGAAACTCGATGGGTGCCGCCTCCCCGCTCTCGTTGGGGTTGACATCAGGTTCTGCCAACAGGCTGAGCCCCAGGGTGGAGGGTTGGTCATCGTTGCTCCCCACCTGAATATCCGGGTTCATGGCCACATCGGCCATCTTGCCCATGGTGGTACAACCGGCCAGGGCCAGCAGACAGGCCCCAAACCACAGTGCACGTATCATCAAATCAGTCCCTGTTGCTGACGCACGGCCTGGTCATACGCCTGGGCGTAGACCTGATGGAACAGCTTGTCGAACCCCTGCTGACGGGCGGAGGTGAGCTCGCGGTAGTAGTGCTGGTACATGTTCCAGGCCCAGCCTTCATCGGCCACACCCGGGGTACCGGTACGACGGTAGTGCTCGAAACGGCCGAGCAACGCCTCGGGCGAGAAGGCCTGCAGGATGCTGTCGAGCGCAGCGCCAATAGCCTGCTGGTTCGCCACGTGGTGAATGCGCACATTGCGCAGACTCTCGGCCACCGCAGCAGGCGCGGTCAGGTGCACCGGGCTCTTCTGCTCGGCAAACATCACCGCCAGGGTCTCGTCATAATCGAGACCAAGGCGCAGCGGGTTGTCCTCGATGGGGCGCAGGTGCTTGTCTGCCAGCGCAGCCTGATCGCTTTGCAGTTGCAGCAACCCCTCCACCATGGCACGCACTGTCTTGCCCATCTCTTCGAGCATGTCGTGGGCTTGCTGAGTGTCTTGCAGCTGCAACGGCTGGCCCAGACCACGCATCAGCGGGGTCAGGGCGACGTGATCAACGCCCTCCAGTGGCTGGAAATCGGGGTGGTTCTCGATGGTGGGCATATCCAGAAATTCTTGGTTCATGGTGTTCTCGACGGCTGAAAATGGAGCGAGGGATACGGTGTCCATATCCGGTTGAAACTGCGGTTGAGCCTGCTGGCGAGCATCCACCAAGGGACTCGGGGCCGCACGCTCCTGCTGCAATGCCAGCAGGGGGTCGACCCCCAGGGCCTGTGGATCATCCAGGGTCTGGGAGTGGTGAGGATCGCTTGCCAGCCACTCATCAAGCTGCTCGGTCGGACGGTTGCCCAGCACCTGCTGCAAACTCTGCTCGGGGGAGATGGCACCGAGATAGGCTCTCAGGCGAAAAGGGCCGACAATCAGCTCGTCACCCTGCTCGAGGTTGACCTTGCGAGCCCGCCCGATGGGCGAGGTGGCACCATTGATGTAGGTCTGGCCGCTGAGATCGCACAGGCAGAAACGACCGTCATTGAGCTCGACGCGGGCATGGGCTGGCATCACCGCCCCCAACCTGTCTCGCAGTTGCCAGTCATCCTGTTCGGAGGAGCCCAATGTTCCCCCCATCTCGTCGAAGCGATATTGCACCTGCTGGCTGCCGTCGAGCTGCTCGCTGTTGAGCACCACCAGGGAAAGTTGCTGGTTAAAGTCGTCCACATTCACTCCTGCACGTATTCCTACACTGAATTTCTGTGCTTATTCCTGTACACAGATCGTCACGAACGGGTCACTCGGCGGTTGGCCAAGAAAGGTACTCCACCCCAGACGGGCACTCTGCTCCTCCCCCAATCTCAGCCCCTTGGCCTGCTCCTGGCCGAAGCCAAGCCGCAGATCCCAAGCCAGCTGATCGCGCAAGATGAAGGAGACAAAGGTCACCAGGGCGTGGAAATGCTCCCCGTTCGGGAGAAATCCGAGAAACTGGCTAAAACTCAGATCATTGATTTTCAATAAAAACTTGCCGGCACAATCATTAACCTTGTCACCGATGACGAAGTCGTGCCCCAGAGTGGCGCAAGCACCGCCCAAGCGGTTTTGCTGCTCCGGATGGATCGGCACCTTGCGCCACTGCCAGGCACTCACTTCCACATCCGCCAGATCGAAGCAGTGGGCCACGAGACCAGCAACCACCTCTGGAGAGCGGCTGGGGCTGGCCAGCATGCCCGCATAGGAGAGCATCTTGGCGCGGTTGACCGGCAAACTCTGACAGACGGCATCGTTGCCAAGCCCCACCAACGCAAACATCAGACGGGAGAACCCATCCTCACCGTCATCCTGAAAACGGACATGGTAGCGATACTTGCGCCAGATCCTGTGCAGCAGGGTCAGCAGGCGGTGGTGGAAGAAATCCAGGAAAAGACCGAGCTTCTGTTCCCCCTGGGCGTACTCCCACGCCAGCGAGTCGAGGTAATACCCCGGCATCGGCGACTGGCTGCCGTGCAGACCCAGAAAGGCCACTTCCAGCTCGTGGCGCCCCTTCTCGTCGCGGCCAATTTGCAGCACGTCGCTGGTGGGAAAACCCAGCGATGCGGTCGCCTTGAAACGAATATTTTCGTCACTCGGCAGGTGGTCGAGACCACGCTCCTGATCGGCACCGTCCAGCCGGTTGAGCAACTCAACCAGCTGGAAGAAATTGAAACGGGGCGCCTCGTTGGCAGCGCTCACATCAGGGAGTGCTGACCGATCTGGACTGGCCACTGATAGCGCTCCTTGTTATCGAGATTGACCACCTCAAGCAGGTGGAAAGCGTTGACGCTGGCATAGAGCGAGAAGAAATGGGCCAGCACTGTGCTGAAGAGATAGAGCTCCCCTTCGCTGCCAAAGGCGGACTGGCGGATGGAGAGCACCGACTTGAGTCCCCGCACCGGCATGCCACGCACCAGCCTGTCCACAGGCTTGGTCTCGATCTCCTCGATCCCCGCCAGCCGCTTGCGCGACGCCTGCTCTGCCTGCTTGTCGTGCAAAGCGGGAAAGTCATAGGTACGCAGCACCTGCACCAGGGCATCCCGGCGCAGCAGAGAGACATAGTTGAGCGACAGGTTGGAAATCAGGGTCCAGTGCAAACTGCCATCCAGTGCCGGACGCAGCGGCCGGGTCGGCCGGATCAGGTTGCGGAAGGTAGCAAACGACGGTGAACTGCCGGTCGGTACGCAGATACTGCCCACCTTGAGGCGGGCAGCGCGGGAGCGGTTGGTGCAGGTGAGCGTCACCGAGATGGATTCATCCAGCTCGACCGTAGTGGTTTCATCCCCCCGCACAAACGAGAGGCTGTGCTCGAAGCCATCACCACTCACCGACTCCCTGACCCGCACTCGGTAATAGAGCGCCAGCCGCTGTTTGGCCCGCTCAATCTGATGCTGAAAACTTTCAAACGGCTGATAGACGCGTGGCGTACCGCGGGAACGGCCCATATTGCCCTCAACCCAGCCTTCAACCTGATCCACCGAGAAAATTTCGAAACTGTCGGCATAGCGATAGCTCGCCTTGAGCGGGTATTCCGCCTGACGGCCGTTGAGATTGACCGGCTCGCTGTCGTGCTGGAACAGATTGATAGCCGGCACGCAGTTGAGCATGAAAGAGTCGGGACGGATCTTGAGTTCCGCTGGCAAGGGCCGGTCGAAACAAAAATGGATTTTGAATTCACTCACCGGCAGCGGCTGTTTGGGCCACTCACCACCGGAGAGTTCGAAGAAGAGAAAGCTCTCCGGAAAGCAGAAATACTCCTGCAGGATCCTGTAGCCGGAATAGACATTATTCGGATAGGGCAGCAGCGCATCGTCGCGCTCGAAGCCGACCGATTTGAGTGCCTTGGCCTCCTGACGAAAGCGCTTGCCGTCGATCTCAAGCTCGATATGGGAGAGCTGGTTGGAGAGCCAGAAGTAGAGCTCATACGCGGTGTAGCTGTCGCCACCGAGGAAGAAGCGCAGCTTGTCCAGCTGCAATTCGCTAAGCGGCAGGGGTGCATGCAGCGCAATATCGAGCGAGATAGTAGAGAGATCGTTGCCACTTTGCGCCGTTATCTGGCGCATTTCGGCCGGATAGACCCAGGCATCATGACAGGTCTGAAAATGACAGGTCACGTCGTCGATTGGCAGACTGTCCAGCTGGCAACCCTGCCTGACCAGTGCCGGTTGGGCAATGGCCCCCGGAATGACCGAAAACTGCATGATGGTCATGCTGGGGACGGGGCGCAGATAGTTCGGCCAGAGCATATTGAGCAGACCGTGGGTCAGCTCGGGGAACTCGTCCTCGATTTTGGCGCGCAGGTTGCCCGTAAGAAACGCAAAGCCTTCCAGCAGGCGCTCCACATCAGGGTCGGTATTCTGCTCCGACAAAAAGCGGGTGAGTTCGGGATAACTATCGGCAAATTCGCGCCCTTGCAGGCGCAAAAAAGCCAACTCATCCCTGAAGTAATGTTCCAGCGACATTGATCAGACCATGCGGTAGTGACGGTGACTGTCCATATGGACGTTGAACGAGGTAACTTGCTCGATATGCTCCAGCCGCACATGGGCCGTCACCTGAAAGGACATCTCAAGCGGACTTGCCTGATAGTCGGGTGAACGGACATCCACATGGATGATCCGAGGTTCATAACGACGGATGCATTGCCGGATCGCCTCCCGGATCCGCCCCTTGATATCCGCACTGCCCTGAGTGGCGTCATTGAGATCAATAACCCCCAAATCGGGTGCACTGCGGCAATTGCCGGGACGGGTGTTGAGGATCTGGTCGAGCTGACGTTTGACAGAGTCGACCAATTCATCAACTTCCGAACGAGGGGAGGAGCCAAGCCCCTCCCCCCGGATACGATCAAACAGGCTGGCCGCATTTCCTCTATCCCAGGAAGAGAGATGCGGCATCGGGCCTTATTCCTTGTCCAGTCGACCTACCAGAGAGAGCTCGAAGCTCGCCCCCATGTACTTGAAGTGCGGGCGCACGGCCATGGCAACCTGGTACCAGCCCGGCTCCCCTTCCACATCCAGCACCTTGATCTGGGCGGCGCGCAGCGGACGACGGCTACGGACGTCTGCCGGCGGGTTCTCTTGGTCGGCAACGTACTGCTTGATCCAGCCGTTCAGTTCACGCTCCAGATCCTGACGCTCCTTCCAGGAGCCGATCTGCTCGCGCTGCAACACTTTGATGTAGTGCGCCAGACGGTTGATGATGAACATATACGGCAGCTGGGTACCCAGCTTGTAGTTGGTCTCTGCTTCCTTGCCTTCCTTGGTATTGGGGAACACTTTGGGTTTTTGCACCGAGTTGGCAGAGAAGAACGCCGCGTTGTCGCTGTCCTTGCGCATGGTCAGGGTGATGAAACCCTCTTCAGAGAGCTCATACTCGCGACGGTCGGTGATCAGCACTTCGGTCGGGATCTTTGCTTGCAGCTGACCCATGGCCTCATAAACGTGCACCGGCAGATCGTGGATGGCACCACCGCTCTGCGGGCCAATAATGTTCGGGCACCAGCGGTACTTGGCAAAGCTGTCGGTCAGGGAGGTACCCATCAGATAGGCTGTGTTGCCCCACAGGTAGTGATCGTGATCCGAGCTGATATCTTCCTGATAATTGAAACCCTTGATGGGGTTCTCAGTCGGATCATAAGGCAGACGGGCCAGGAAACGTGGTGCAGTCAGCCCCAGATAACGGGCATCTTCCGATTCGCGCAGGGAGCGCCACTTGGTGTAGGCCGGTCCTTCGAACACCGATTTCAGATCCTTGATGGAGGGCAGATCGGTGAAGCTGTCGACGCCGAAGAAGGCGGGGGCGACAGAGGAGATGAAGGGGGCGTGGGCCATGGCACCGACGGCACTGACATACTGCATCAGCTTGATGTCAGGCGAGCTGTGGGTAAAGGCGTAGTCGCCGATCACGGCACCGATCGGCTGGCCGCCGAACTGGCCGTAGCCGGTTGAATAGACATGCTTGTAGAGGCCGGACTGGGTGATCTCCGGGGAAAACTCGAAATCTTCCAGCAGCTCTTCCTTGGTAGCGTGCAACACCTGGATCTTGATGTTTTCACGAAAATCGGTGCGATCTACCAACAGCTTGAGGGAACGCCAGGAGGATTCCATCTCTTGCAGCTCTTTGGCATGCAGGATGACGTCCATCTGCTTGCTCAGCTTCTTGTCGAGCTCGACAATCATGCTGTCAACCAATGCCTTGTTGACCGGCTCGCTGGTGGTACCGCTGTCCAGAATGTTGGCGATAAGCGCAGCCACACCCTGCTTGGCAACACTGTACCCCTCATCAACCGGTGTGATGCGAGCCTGCGCCATGATTTCGTCCAGCAAAGAGGACGAGGAGGCTGCACCCGCCCCCGCTTGAACCTGTTCTTCGACCAAAGACATGTTTGTTCCTTTCTCGTCAGTCAATACAACCCGCCGATCACTCGGCAGGCTTGATCAAATCCAGCTCTTTGAGCAGTTGCTCACGAGCCTCATCACTGGACAGCAGATCCTGCAAACGATTGCGGAAAGAAGGGATATTGCCCAATGGCCCCTTCAGGGCAACCAGCGCCTCACGCAGTTCAAGCAGCTTGCGCAGCTCGGGGACCTGTTGGGCAACACTGTCAGGAGTGAAGTCTTCCAGAGACTGGATTTTGATCGAAACCGGCAGATCGTCCTGGCTGTTCTCTTCCAGGCGATTGGGAACAGAGAAGTTCAGTTCCAGTGCAGATTCTTTCATGACGGAAGAAAAGTTGTTTTTGTCGATGGAAACGGTTTGGCGCTCCTCGATCGGCGTTTCTTCGGTACGGCCCTTCATATTACCGACCACCATCATAGTCAGCGGAAGTTCAATTTCCGCCTGTTGACCACCGGTTGCCGGTACATATTTGATATTGATACGTTCTTTGGGCGCAACTGTGGCGCCGTCAATTCCTTTTCCCATGCTCTAAATACCAAGTTAAGGGTCACCCAAGACCCTATAGCTTATAGCTTATAGCTTATACCCCTCCTCTCAACTGTAAGATATTACAGTTAAGCCATCCTATGGACGATTTTGTCAAAGAGGCACTCACCAACGATGCACTTTTGATATATTTCAAGCAAAAGCTCTAGTTATCAAAAGCACAATATCTCTTGTTATTTATCTACAACCCGAAGCCTCAACTCAATGGTGTGAGGTCATATTGGCATTAATGCCTATTTTGAGCGGCATGGTATATAGAGAGAATTTGATGGTCAACGAATAATTCTAACGCGAACACAAGAAAAACATTAAAACAATTTAAAAACAAACACTTAAGAGAGAAAGCAATCTTTACAACAATAAAGGCGCTCGCACGATGACTTCACAATAACAACCTGTCATTTATTACAGTTGACCTAGGGTCGCATTAGAAGAATGCGCCATCGAATCACATTATTGATACCGTCTTTATCGCTATGCGAGCACATGCGTCAAAATCAGTCGTTAAGCCAATCGAATGAATTGAATTAAGTAACGCTAATAATTTGATTCATATAGCTTGCTTGCGTTTATGGCCAGTTTGAAAAACAAACCACTATTTATCGAAAACATAAATGACGATCCGTAGTCATCACTCCCCTCATAAATCCAGCTGTAGCGTACAAGCCCCCCTAATCTACAAGTTATGCACCATTGAATCGCGTTGAGACCAGAACAAGCTATTAGGCTGGCAACTCCATGTCGTGCATAACCGCTACACTGGAGCATTTCGCTTGTTTAGGCGCATGCCCCACCAGACCAACTACCAA
>NZ_CAWNZT010000110.1:0-12837 GCF_963878965.1 Aeromonas sp. HMWF015
GCTGGTGGATGAGCTCAAGGGTCAGGTGTTTGCCAAAAATACCCTGCCGGATGGCAGCGTCGGCACCGTCACCCTGTTTCTCGACGATCTGCGGGTGAGCACCAATGTGCCGGTCAGCAGCAGCCGTCAGGTGGGCCGGGCGGTGGGTACCCGGGTCTCGCCGCCAGTGCGCGAGCAGGTGCTGGGGCGGGGGGAGATGTGGGTTGACCGCGCCTTCGTCCACGATGCCTGGTATGTCTCGGGTTACGAGCCGCTCTTGGGAGCCAGGGGCGAGCGGCTCGGCATGCTCTATGTGGGCTTTCTCGAGTGGCCCATTATCCGCACCTACCTCACCAATCTGGTGGAGCTGGGCTCCGGCGTGGTGCTGCTGTTGCTGCTCTCCGGCCTGCTGGTCTATCGCGGCGCGCGGGATCTCTTCTCCCCCATCGAGCGGATGCACAAGGTGGTGCGGCAGGTGCAGGCCGGGGAGTCCGCTCGCATCGGCCCGCTGGCCCTCGACCCCGACCACGAGCTGGCCCAGCTCGGTCGCCAGTTCGACGCCATGCTGGACAGGCAAGAAGCGCACCAGCAGCAGATGGCTCGCAGCGCCGACGAGCTGGAGCAGAAGGTGGCCGAGCGCACCCAAAGCCTTGAGCTCAAGACCGCCGAGCTGGAAGATCATATTCATATGCTGACCGAGGCGCGCCAGCAGTTGCTGATCAGCGAGAAGCTGGCGGCCCTTGGCGAGCTCTCGGCCGGGGTGGCCCACGAGATCAACAATCCGCTAGCGGTGATCCTCGGCAATGTGGAGCTGATGAAGCTGGAGCTGGGGGAGGCGGCCGAGCCGGTCAGCGAGGAGCTGGCGCTGGTGCTGGCCCAGATCGAGCGGATTCGCGCCATCACCCGCAGCTTGCTGCAATATTCGCGCCCCGGCGATTACGAGACCGCACCGGTGTGGCAGCACCTCAATCCCATCATCGAGGAGAGCCTGACCCTGGTGCGCTCCGCCCTGCGTCAGCAGCAGGTGGAGCTGGTGGCCGATCTCAGGGCCCAGCAGCCCATCGAGGCGGATCGTCAGCAGTTGTTGCAGGTGCTGATCAACCTCTTGGTCAACGCCAGCCACGCGCTGGGGGAGCAGGGGGAGATCCGGGTCGAGAGCCGCGACTGGTTCGATGAACTGGGTCAGTTGCGCGGGGCCGAGGTGCGGGTGATCGATAACGGCAGCGGCATCGAGGCGGCCATTATCGACAAGATCTTCGACCCCTTCTTCACTACCCGCGCCACCGGCACCGGTCTGGGGCTGGCCCTGAGTCACCGCATCATCAGCCGCTGGGGTGGGGAGCTCTTGGTGGACTCCACCCCGGGGCAGGGGAGCTGCTTTACCGTGCGGCTGCGCAGCCACGCCCTGCTGCCCAGCGGCAGCGAGCCCGCGAAACTGGAAGGGTGGCGCATCGCCCTCAATGCCGAGGGGCGTGAGACAAGCGATTGATGCTGTTATAAAAAGGCCCGTGATAAAAACAGCCCGTCAACATGGTTGGCGGGCTGTTTTG
This sequence comes from Aeromonas sp. HMWF015, assembly GCF_963878965.1. Classification (NCBI taxonomy): domain Bacteria; kingdom Pseudomonadati; phylum Pseudomonadota; class Gammaproteobacteria; order Aeromonadales; family Aeromonadaceae; genus Aeromonas; species Aeromonas sp. HMWF015. Next base: position 1,530 of record NZ_CAWNZT010000110.1, read on the forward strand.
TCGGTGGGTGAGTGGTTCTTTACTGCGGGCTCCATACCAGCTTGCCGCTCTGGGTCAGGTCATAGCCGCCAAGGCGAGCCGCCAGCTCGCGCCCCTCGGGGGATTGCAGCCAGCCGATCAGCTGTTGCAGCAGGGTGCGAAAGAAAACCCCCTGCGGCATCACCAGATCGAAGCACTCCTGCGACAAGGGCATAAAGCCGAGGCCAAACTCGGTGGCAGTGCTCTGGGCACCGGGCCCGACATCCGCATCGCCACGGCTGATGGCGGCGGCCAGCTCCCGCTCGCTGTTGACCTCAATGGTGCGCTCCAGCCGGGTCAGCGACTCCCCCTGGGTTTGCAGCCACTCCTGCAGGGCGCGCTGGCTGCCAGCCCCCTCCTGACGCATGGCCCAGCGCCAGTCGAGCGCCTCTTTCGCCTCCTTGGGTTGCAGCCCTTGCCGCAGCACCAGCCCCTGCACCCGCCTGAATCCATGAACGATCACCCATTGCCGGTGGCCCTGATACTGCTGCACCAGCGCCGGGTGGCGCAGATGCGCCTCCTCGGCCTGCCCCCAGTGGATGGCACAGAGATCCACATGGCCACGGGCCAGCATCGCCAGCCCCTGACGGGTGCCGCACGGGGTGTAGCCCACCAGTGCCTGGGTGCCGAGCTGCCGGGCCAGCCGGCTGCTGGCGTAGTGGAGCAGCACATCGTCCGAGCCCGCCAGCAGCAGCCGGTCGTTCATCACCCCCTCGTGGCAGCTGCCGAGCAGCCAGCGGTCGAGCAGGGAGCGGGGAAACAGCCACTTGCCGGTCGCCTTGGTGGCGGGGATGCGCGCCTCGTTGGCGAGCTGGTAGACCTTCTTCTCGTTGAGATCGAGGTATTCGGCCACCTGCTTCACATTCATAAATTCGTTCATGGCTTAATCTCGCATCCCGCGACCGGTTGAACCGGGCGCCAGCACCGGCGGCTTCTCGTCCAGCACCATATGGTCGTGGCCGCTGAAGACCTCGAAATGGCGCCCCTTGGCGCGGGCAATCATGGTGATACCGAGCTGGCGGGCGAGATCCAGCCCCATCTGGGTGACGCCGGAGCGCGACAGCAGCACCGGAATGCCCATCTGCGCCACCTTGATCACCATCTCCGAGGTGAGTCGCCCGGTGGTGTAGAAGATCTTGTCGTAGCCAGCCTCGCCGCGCATCCAGAGCTCGCCCGCCAGGGTATCCACCGCATTGTGGCGCCCCACATCCTCGACAAAGGAGAGTATTTCGCTGCCGCGACAGATGGCGCAGCCATGGACGGCACCGGCCATCTTGTAGGTTTCGTTATGGGCCGACAGCGCCTTGAGCAGGGCGTAGAGGGTGCTCTGTTTAAGCTCGGGCGCCGCCAAAACCACCCCTTCGAGCTTCTTCATCACGCTGCCATACATGGTGCCCTGACCGCAGCCGGAGGTGACCGTCTTCTTCTCCAGCGATTTGTCGAGATCGGCGGCCTGCTGGCTGCTCACCACGGCGGCGGCCTCGCTCTCCCAGTCGACGATCACCGACTCGATGGCCGAGATATCCTCGATAAAGCCCTGATTTTTAAGATAACCCAGCACCAGCGCCTCGGGGCGGGCCCCCAGCGTCATCAGGGTTACTATCTCCTTCCAGTTGAGGTAGACCGTCAGTGGCCGCTCGCAGGCGATTTGGCGGGTGTTCATCGTGCCCTGTTCATCCATCACCTCGACGGCCATGGTGAGCTGGGCTGCTGCATTGCTTTTGATAAAGGTCGGTGTCATGGGCCCCTCGCGACCGGTTGCCGGGATCTAAGGGGAGGGATACAGCAAGTTTTGTTCCATATTCATGTAGATATGAGCATAGAAAATGTCGGTGCCAAACAGTATTGATGCAGTGGACGAAAGTTAGACATTATTTTGAATGTCATTAGTTTATTTGTTTGTTAGCATGATGGTAGTGTCATATTAATGATGTGTTTTTAAATGATATGGTGTTTTTATTTTAGGGGAAGCAATTGATAACATTGATTTTTGGTGCTGGTGCAAGTTATGGTTCTGGTAGAACTATTCCATATAATCCTCCATTAGGAAATTATCTTTTTGACAATCTGGTTTCTTTAAATAGAGCGTTTGCCGCATTACCACAAGATATTAAAGATGTTTTTATTGAGCGTGGCTTTGAAGAAGGAATGGCATACATAGCCAACGACAGCAGAAAGATTAATCCATTGCAAAAAGAAATTGCATGCTATCTTTCTAAATTTAAAATAACACCAGAGAATGCATATGCGAGGCTTTTCAATAAGCTTCGTAAATATATGAGTGAGATTAATATTGTTACATTAAATTATGACACATTAATTGAGCAGGCTTTGGGGTTGACTGGTTACCCATCTGACTATAACTGTTCAAGTCAAGGGGTTAACGTATTAAAGCCTCATGGTTCATCAAACTTTCTACCTAGAATTCCAAACGGTTGTAGTTTTAGTGGTAATACCATGATCGGTTGTGGAACTTTCTTTGAGGGTTTGCAAACCGATGCTGTATCTACACATGAGGAAGTTGTTAGCTGGTGCGGTGATCCTAGAAATAGTGATCTGAGCCCTGTACTCTCTCTATACGAAAAAGGTAAAAGGGTAGTAATTAACTCGGCATTAATTAATAAAGTTAAAGAAGATTATAAGGGTGTTATCTCAACATCAGATCTAATCGTTTTAGTTGGTATAAAATATATCGAACATGACTCTCATATTTGGCAGCCATTAGAGGAGTCTCATGCTGATTTATTAGTTGTTGATCCTTACCCTCAAGACACAAATGAATGGTTAAAAAGAACAAAGAAAGACAGTGCAGAGGTCATCTGTAATGGTTTTGAGGATTCAGTGTTGAGTATTGCAAGAACAGTAAAAAGATATGTGATTTAATAAGAGATCTTGAATGTTGGGCTGAATCGTAGGTTGGCGCTGAACGAAGTGAAGCCCAACTTTTTATCAAGGCAATAATCGGATAATTCAGCATTATTCGATTATTGCCATTCCCTCAATCAGGCTCTGGCGGATTGGTTTTACGCCGCGTGTTGGGCTTCGCTGCGCTCTGCACCAACCTACGCCCGCGCCAACCTGTATCAAAGCCCCCATCAACCACCAAACCTGCCTTGGCCCCACTCTTGCTATGTCTTATCCCATTGATGGCCGTGGCCGCCATAAATCTCCTGCTCTGATCCGCCCCGATAGGGGCTAAGCAAGGGGGAGGGCGGCCCGGCAGAGACCTTCTGATGGGAGCCGTGACAGTGCAAGAGACAACCAAACCCCTCTCCCCGCAGCGCTGGCTGCAGCTGGAGTTAAAGGCCATCGACAGCCAGGTTGGCCGCTGGCAGAGCCGCCGTTTCGAGATTGCGGCGCTCCACCCCGCCGAGCCCGAGGCAGCAGGTGCCTTGCCCCTTACCCTGTTTCGCGACGAGCGGGGGGATTATCGCTTCAATCTGAGCTCCGGCTCGCCCCGCCTCTTTGTGACCGGAAGCCGCGTGGACAATGGCTTTGTGGCCGATGGCCTCACCCTGAGCCAGACCGTAGCTGCCGCCTATATGGATGGCGAGCGGCAGGTGCTCTCCTGCCCGCTGCCCGAGGCGCTGCAGGCCTGGGTGGAGGCTTTTATCGGCCGCCACGGAGAGCTGCTGGAGGCCCGCCGCAAGGGCAAGAAGGGCAAGGGGCGGGCGCAGGATCAGCTCGGTGTCGATAGCCAGGATCAAGCCAACTGCGGCGCAGTTAAAGCCACCGGCCCCGATGGCCGCGAGCGTGGCAGCGACGCCGGAACCAGTGCCGTAAACAAGGCCGGAAACAATGCCGGAAAAAATGCCCATGAGTGAGTTCCTCAAGCGCTGGTCGTCGCGCAAGAGTGAGGCGCGCAAGCATCAGGCATTGCAGCCGAGGGAAGAGGCTATCCCCGAGGCGGTTGCCGCCCCCATCGAAGGTAGTGGTGAAGGTAAAACTCCAGATGCTGCGCTGGATAGCCCCGTAGTCAGCACTGACAAGGGGAACAGTGAACCCCTTGCCGTTGAGGGGGCTGGGAGTGGCGAGCCGCAGCTAACAACAGCCCCGCCGGGCAAGGCCAAACTCCCCGACAAGGAGACGCTGCGGGCCATGTTTCGTAGCCACAAGCCGGATGGGCTCGACGACTACACCCAGGATTTCAGCCAGCCCGAATTGCTGCCGGCAGCCCTGACCGCCGGTCTGCGCAACTGGCTGGTGGATCAGGTAACCGCCCCTGAGAGCGAATCGACCAATCCGGCCAGCGGCTCCGCTGAACCGGTGGCGCTTGTCAGCGCACCTGCCGCCGACGAGCTGGCTGATAACCATTCTCAAACCCACACCGACGATCGGGACATTTTGGTTTCCTGTGGTGGACAAAATGTCCCAACCAAAGGTGGGGAAATGGAACCCTCAGGATCCTGACTCCCTGTCAGTCACTTTTTTTCCGGGGGAGTTGGCTCGCCTCTTGCTCTCTCGGCTTACCAACAAGCGCCCATCCCATGAGGTGGTGCGCACAGGAGCGTATGTGAGCACTGAACAAACATTGCCAAATCTGACCCCAAATCTAGCCTCCAATCTTGCCCATGGGGCGGGGGCGGCCGAGCATAACGCGCGCGCCTATGCCCTGCAGCATACGGTCAAGACCGACAACCTGATCCCGGCCACTGTCTCTTACCAGAGTCAGGGGCGCCTGCTGCTGGTCGGCCCGGAAGATCGGATTCGCCGCGCTGCCAGCCTGCTGCCCGCCGGGGTGAAGCCCACCCTGCTGGTGACCGAAGCGGTCCACGATGCCGAGGCGGCAGATCTCGAAGCCATTTTCGATGCCACCGCATCCCTCGCGGCCCTGACCCTGCGTGAGCCGAGCCTGACAGGGTATCTGGGGCAGTTCCGGCTCACCGGTCTCAATGGGCAGGGGGAGCGGGTTAATCTGGCTGCGCTTTGCTTCCCACAACAAGGCTTTCCACAACAAGCGGCTGCTGTTAGTGAACAGCCACGCGAACCGCGCTTCGATCTGGTGGCCGATCTGGGCCGCGCCCCGCTCTTTGCGCTGGAGCGCCCGCCGGTTGGCTATCTGCATCTGGCCGATGATCAAGGGCTGGCCGAACGGCTCGCCGAGCTCTGTGCGCTGACCGGTATTTTCGACAAGCCGCGCTATTTTCGCCTCGACCCCGAGGCCTGCGCCTTTACCGCCCGCGGCGTGCCCGGTTGCAGCCGCTGTCTCGATGTCTGCCCGACCGATGCCCTCAAGCCCATCAATGGCCGCATCCAGATCGATCCCCATCTCTGTCAGGGCTTCGGTAGCTGTGCCACGGCCTGTCCGACCGGGGCGATTGCCTATCACCAGCCCGACGCCAACACCAGCGGCGACTATTTGTTCCGTCTGCTCAAGCACTACCGGGAGGCGGGGGGCGACGCGCCCCAGTTGCTGATCGCCGGTGAAAACGAGCGCGAGTGGCTGGAGGCCGAACTCACCCGCCTGCCCGCCAACTGGCTGCCGGTCTGGGTGGAGGAGAGTGCGAGTTTAGGCATCGAGAGCTGGTTCGCCGCCCTTGCCTATGGCGCCAGCGCGGTGCGCATCGCGCTGGGTGATGATGCCCCCGCCAGTGTCCGTGCGCTGGTTGAGCGGGAGCTGGCCAGCGCTGCCGTGCTGCTGGCGGGCGCTGGCCTTGCTGCCGATCGCATTGCTCTGTTTGACGCAGATGCTGGTGAGCCTGTTTCCGGCCAGCCAGCCCTTGCCCTGCTGGATAAACCGCTCAAAGGGGACAAACGGGAGAAGCTGTTTGCCGCCTTCGATGCCCTCTGGCAGGCCAACGAAGGGAGCCGTGAACCGCTGGCGGTGCCCCACGGCGCCCCTTACGGCAGCGTGGAACTCAAAGAGTCTGACTGCACCCTCTGCATGGGCTGCGTGGCGGTCTGCCCGAGCCGCGCCCTGCATGCGGTGGGCCATGCGCCGGGCCTCAACTTTATCGAACAGGACTGCATCCAGTGCGGCATGTGCGAAAAGGCGTGCCCCGAGCAGGCCATCGTGCTCACGCCCCGCCTGCAGCCGTTGCCCGAAGCGCGCCGCGCCGTCCAGAGCCTGAAAGCCGAAGAGGCTGCCTGCTGCATTCGCTGCGGCAAGCCGTTCGCGCCCGCCTCGATGATCCGCCGCATCCAGCAAAAACTGGCCGGTCACTCCCACTTCCAGAACGAGGCCGCCCAGCGGTTGCTGATGTGCGAGGACTGTCGGGTCAAGGATGTGTTTGCGGAGCTGGCGGCGGATCCCGTCTCCCAGCTCAAGGTGTGAGGGGCCAGTGATGAGTGAACAACATAACGAAAAGGCTGGCGAACTGACCATGACCGAACTGGAACAGAGCAGCGCCGATCTCTACGCCCTGCTGGCGAGCCTCTGGCGTGCCGCCCCCCATGGCGAACAGCTCGCCTGGCTGCAAGGGTTGCAGCCGATGCCGGGCCCCTTTGCCAGAGGGCTGGGGCTGGTGCAGCTGGCGGCCAACAGCCACCACGAAAACGAGCTCGCCGAGGAGTATCAGGATCTCTTTATCGGGCTGGGGCGCGGAGAAATCGTGCCGTTTGCCTCCTGGTATCTCACCGGCTCTCTGATGGAGCTGCCGCTGGCGGTGCTGCGCGCAGATCTGCAGTCCCTCGGCTTCGAGCGCCAGAGCGGAGTGTGCGAGCCGGAAGATCATCTGGCCGCCCTCTGTGAGGTGATGGCGGTACTGATTGGCGAGCAACACCCGGATCGCAACCGCTTCTATGAGCGCCACCTTGCCCCCTGGGTACTCGCCTGCTGCCGCGATCAGCAACAGGCGAAAGGGGGGAGCTTCTACCGGGCTGTCGGCGCCCTTGCCGAAGATTTCTTCAAGCTGGAAAACGAATTGCGCCTGCCGTTTGGCGCCTGCGTGGTGCCGGGCTGAACGCCCCTATCTGCGCATAACAAGAGCTGCGCATAAACGAGCAGACGAGATATCCCATTGGACGCGAAGCTGGCGCGCAGGCGCCGGCAAGAACAACAACAGAGGTCACAAGAATGAGCGATGAACAGCTGAAAGACCCGTCCCGCCGCAATCTGATCAAGGGAGTTGGCGTGGTCGCCACCATAGGCGTGCTGGCTGGTGCCACCGGTCGGGTGGTGGGCAAAGAGGTGCTGACCCACGACACCGAGCCTGACAAGGGCTATCGGGAGACCCCCCATGTTCACGACTTTTATCGCACCCTGCGCGGCACCGACTGAGCCGGATCAGTGAAGGAGAACTCATGAAACTGACAAAACGTGCCGAGCTGCCCCAGGCGGGCGAGCAGGGCAATGAGGCCATTCGCGGTCAGGGGCTGACCCGTCGCGCCTTTATGGTCAACTCGGGTCTGGTGGCCGGTGGCGCCGTGGCCGCCGGTTGGCTGGCGCCAGCCATGATGCAGCGGGCCGAGGCCAAAACTGTGGCGGCCGACGTGCCGGTCGAGGTGAAGCGCACCATCTGTTCCCACTGCTCGGTGGGCTGCGGCGTTTATGCCGAGGTGCAGAACGGCGTCTGGACCGGTCAGGAGCCGGCCTTTGATCACCCCTTCAACCTTGGCGGTCACTGCGCCAAGGGTGCGGCCCTGCGCGAGCATGGCCACGGTGAGCGTCGCCTCAAGTACCCGATGAAGCTGGTGGGCGGCAAGTGGCAGCGCATCAGCTGGGATCAGGCCATCGAAGAGGTGGGCAATGAGGTGCTGCGCCTTCGCAAGGAGTCCGGCCCCGACAGCGTCTACTGGCTCGGCTCCGCCAAGCACTCCAACGAGCAGGCCTACCTGTTTCGCAAGATGGCATCCCTGTGGGGCACCAACAACGTGGATCACCAGGCGCGGATCTGCCACTCCACCACGGTCGCTGGGGTCGCCAACACCTGGGGCTACGGCGCCATGACCAACAGCCTGAACGACATGCACAACAGCAAGTCGATCATGTTTATCGGCTCCAACCCGGCGGAGGCCCACCCGGTCGCCATGCAGCACATCCTGCTGGCAAAAGAGCGCAACGGCTGCAAGATCCTGGTGGTCGACCCGCGCCGTACCCGCACCGCCGCCAAGGCGGACATGTACCTCTCATTGCGCCCGGGCACCGACGTCGCCTTTATCTGGGGCATGCTCTGGCACATCTTCAAAAACGGCTGGGAAGATAAGGAGTTCATCCGCACCCGCGTCTACGGCATGGACGAGGTGCAAAAAGAGGTGGCGCGCTGGACCCCGGCCGAAGTGGAGCGGGTGACCGGCCTCAACGAGCAGCAGGTCCATGGCGCCGCCAAACTGCTGGCCGACAACCGCCCCGGCTGCGTGGTCTGGTGCATGGGCGGTACCCAGCACACCACCGGCAACAACAACACCCGCGCTTACTGCATCCTCGAACTGGCGCTCGGCAACGTGGGCAAGAGCGGGGCGGGTACCAACATCTTCCGTGGTCACGACAACGTGCAGGGCGCCACCGACTTTGGCGTCACCTCCGACTCCCTGCCCGGTTACTACGGGCTGGAAGAGGGCTCCTGGAAGCACTGGGCCCGGGTGTGGGATGTGGATTACGAGTGGATCAAGGCGCGCTTTGACAACAAGGCCTACAACGGCAAGCTGCCGATGAACAACAACGGCATTCCGGTCTCCCGCTGGGTGGACGGGGTGCTGGAGAATGCCGATCTCATCGAGCAGGGCTCCAATATCCGCGCCATGTTCTACTGGGGCCATGCGGTCAACTCCCAGACCCGCGGCCCGGAAATGAAGAAGGCGATGCAAAAGCTCGACATGATGGTGATTGTCGACCCGTATCCCACCGTTGCCTCGGTGATGAACGATCGCACCGACGGCGTCTACCTGCTGCCGGCTACCACCCAGTTCGAGACCTATGGTTCCGTCACCGCCACCAACCGCTCCATGCAGTGGCGCGACAAGGTGATCGAGCCCCTGTTCGAATCCAAGGTCGACCACGAGATCATGTATCTCTTGAGCAAAAAGCTCGGCTTTGCCGATCAGCTGTTCAAGCACATCAAGGTGGAGAACAACCAGCCGCTGTTGGAAGACATCACCCGCGAATATAACCGCGGCATGTGGAGCGTAGGCTACACCGGCCAGAGCCCGGAGCGGCTCAAGGCGCACCAGCAGAACTGGCACACCTTCCACAAGACCAACCTCAAGGCCGAAGGGGGCCCGGTCAGCGGCGAAGTGTACGGTCTGCCCTGGCCCTGCTGGGGCACCCCGGAGATGAAGCACCCGGGCAGCCACATCCTCTACGACACCAGCATTCCGGTCTCGGAAGGGGGCGGCGGTTTCCGTGCCCGTTTCGGCATCGAGTATCAGGGCGTCTCGTTGCTAGCCGAAGACTCCTGGCCGAAGGGGAGCGAGGTGGAGGATGGCTATCCCGAGATCACTGCCGACCTGATGAAGCAGCTCGGCTGGTGGGATGAGCTGACCGAGGCCGAGAAGAAGGAGGCCGAGGGCAAGAACTGGAAGACCGATCTCTCCGGCGGCATCCAGCGGGTCGCCATCAAGCACGGCTTCGTCCCCTATGGCAACGCCAAGGCGCGCTGCGTGGTGTGGACCTTCCCGGATCAGGTGCCCAAGCACCGCGAGCCGCTCTACACCCCGCGCCGGGATCTGCTGGCCGACTACGCCACCTGGCCTGATTCGAAGAGCCTGTGGCGCCTGCCGACCCAGTACGCCTCGGTGCAGGAGAAGGATGTCAGCAAGGAGTTCCCGATCATCCTTACCTCCGGTCGTCTGGTGGAGTACGAGGGAGGCGGCGACGAGACCCGCTCCAACCCCTGGCTGGCTGAATTGCAGCAGGAGATGTTTGTCGAGATGAACCCGGCGGATGCCAACGACGTCGGTGTGCGCGACGGTCAGGATGTGTGGGTCGAGGGGCCGGAAGGAGGCCGGGTCAAGGTGAAGGCACTGGTGACCCCGCGGGTCAAACCGGGGCTCGCCTTTATGCCGTTCCACTTCGGCGGCCACTTCGAGGGCAAGGATCTGCGATCCAAATATCCGGAAGGGTCTGACCCTTATGTGCTGGGGGAGTCGGTCAACATAGTCACCACCTATGGTTATGACCCGGTCACCCAGATGCAGGAGACCAAGGTCACCCTGTGCCGTTTTCGCAAAGTAGGAGCCTGATCCCATGGCCAGAATGAAATTCATGTGTGACACCAAGCGCTGCATCGAGTGCAACGGCTGTGTGACGGCGTGCAAGAACGAGAACGACGATGCCCTCGAGTGGGGCATCCAGCGCCGCCGGGTGGTGACCCTCAACGACGGCCTGCCGGGGGAGACCTCCATCTCGGTCGCCTGCATGCACTGCACCGACGCCCCCTGCATGGCGGTCTGCCCGGCCGACTGCTTCTATCACACCGACGACGGCATAGTGCTGCACAACAAGGATCTCTGCATCGGTTGCGGTTACTGCCTGTTTGCCTGCCCGTTCGGGGCGCCCCAGTTCCCGAAGACCGCCGCCTTTGGCGATCGGGGCAAGATGGACAAGTGCACCTTCTGCGCCGGTGGCCCGGAAGAGGATCACAGCGAAGCGGAGCGCCAGAAGTACGGTGCCAACCGCATCGCCGAGGGCAAGCTGCCGATGTGTGCCGAGCTCTGCTCCACCAAGGCGCTGTTGGCGGGGGATGCGCAGGTGATCTCCGATATCTTCCGCGAGCGGGTTGCCTATCGTGGTGCTCCTCATGCTGCTTGGGGGGCTGATGAACAGGCGCTCTATCGCGACGCCAGCAAACCTCACGATGGCAGAGGCAAGGGGCTCAAGCTTGGCAAGCAGGAGGATGGCCAATGAGACACTGGCTGACAGCGCTGCTGACGGCCTTGCTGCTGTTCAGCGCGCCCGGCTTCGCTGATGCGCAGAAAGAGGCGGTCGGCTTTGCCGGCGCCGATTATTGGCGGGCGGTGAAGGATGGGCAGGAGGGGGTGACCACCTCCCACTCGCCGGAGCACGGAGTGCTTATCTCGGTGCCGGGCCAGCTCTGGTTCGAGGTGAAGACCAAGTGGGTGTCGCCGCTCGGCGCCATCGCCATCTTCGGCTCCTTGGCCATGTGCGGCCTGATGTACCTGGTGGTGGGGCAGACCAAGCTCTCCAAACCGCGCACCGGGCGCAAGCTCAAGCGCTGGAGCAGGCTGGATCGGGCGCTGCACTGGACCACGGCAGCCATGTTCCTGACCCTCTCCGGGTCGGGGCTGGCCATCATCTACGGTAAGTACTTCATCAAGCCGGTGGTGAGCCTCGGGGTGTGGGAGAACTGGATATGGTTTGCCAAGGTGTTCCACAACTATGTGGGGCCGCTCT
>NZ_CAWNZT010000111.1:0-491 GCF_963878965.1 Aeromonas sp. HMWF015
GAAGACGTCAACAAAGGCTGGCACCAGCTGGCCCGCGAGTGGAACGAAGGCAGCCAGATCATCAAGGCCGAGGCCGGCAAGAAGATCCACTTCGACCCGGACGGCAAGGGGGATTACAAGACCCTGGACGAGATGGCATCCGACCTTATCAACACCACCATCGACCCGCTGTTTCGCCAGGACCCGCGCCTGGTTGTGCTGGTCGGCACCGACTTGGTGGCCTCGGCTCAGGCCAAGCTCTACAGCGAAGCGACCAAGCCGACCGAGCAGATCGCCGCCCAGAAGCTGGCCGAGTCCATTGCCGGGCGCAAGGCCTACATCCCGCCCTTCTTCCCGGGCAAGCGGATGGTGGTGACCACCCTGGACAACCTGCACATCTACACCCAGCGCGGTACCCGCAAGCGCAAGGCCGACGATAACCAGGACAAGAAGTGTTTCGATAACCAGTACTGGCGGATGGAAGGCTACGCCATCGGCGAATACCTGGCCTA
>NZ_CAWNZT010000111.1:501-1002 GCF_963878965.1 Aeromonas sp. HMWF015
CGCCCTGGCCAAGGCCTACGGCATCCCCGTCAATGCGCTGGCCAAGCAGTTCAGCGTCACCGGTCCGGTGGAAACGGGCCTGCGCGCCGCGCTGCTCGCCTCCGTCGAGTTCTTGGGCCTCATCACTTGCCTCGACGTAGACCAAATCAAGGGCCAGGTAGTGCAAGTGGGCATCGGCAAGCTGTTCACCGGCCGCAAGAAGGATGGCCGCTTCAACGGCAAGATCGGCGTCGCCGGCAACACCTACGAGCTGACCGAGACCGATTCGTGTGCCTCGCTCGACTGGGCCACTCTGTGCGTCTGGGCCAACGCCGGCAGCGAGGGCGAGTTCCTGCGCCTGGTGGGCGATTTCATCAACAAGGCGTTTGCCCTGGACATGCTGCGCGTCGGCTGGAACGGCGTGGAAGCGGCCGACGACACCGACCCGACCGCCCATCCGCTGGGTGAAGACGTCAACAAAGGCTGGCACCAGCTGGCCCGCGAGTGGAACGAAGGCAGCCA
>NZ_CAWNZT010000111.1:1012-1865 GCF_963878965.1 Aeromonas sp. HMWF015
CTTTGAAGAGGCTGACATCGAGATCGGCGCTGCCCCCACTGCGCCGAGTGAGTAAGCCATGAGCTCACCGGGTCAACGCCACAAGCAACGGGTGCAAGCCATGCAGGGGGCCACGCAGGCCGCCTGCACGGGCATGGTCACCGGCGCGGTGGCAGACAGCCTGCACCTGCAGATGATTGCCCTGGAACAGGACATCGTCCGCCTGCGCAAGCTGGCCCGCATTGGGGACCGGGTGAACATGAAGCGCAGCGAGCTGATGCCCAAATACCGCCCCTATGTGGAGCGCTATCTGGCAAGCGTGGCCGAGTCCGGCCAGCCCTATCAGAACGAGCTGTTTCAGCTGCTTACCGTCTGGGCCTTCGATGTGGGGGATTTCGACACAGGCATTGCCTGGGCCGAGCTCGCCATAACCCAGGGCCAGCGCACCCCGAGCAATATCAAACGGGACTGGGCCCACTTTGTGGCAGACACCGTGCTGGAGTGGGCCGAGAAGCAGGCCGCCGAAGGCCACGCCGTCGAGCCCTGGTTCTCCCGGGTGTTCGACAAGGTACGCAATGACTGGCGCCTCAACGAGAAGCTCACCGCCAAGTGGTTCAAGGCCGCGGGCTGCCTGCTGCTGCGTGACCAGGACGGCCAGCCGCGGCCGAGCGCCGTGGGGGACTCCGCCACGCTGGAGCAAGCCGACCACTGGCTGGCCCAGGCAGAGAAGCTGCACAGCAAGGTGGGGGTCAACACCTTGCGCCAGAAGATTGCCATGCGCCTGCGGGTGCTCAATCCCGAATAACAAACCGACTCTCCGCGCCGTCGCACCCCGGCGCGAATGCCATGGAGCGCCTTTGGCGAACCCAGCGGC
>NZ_CAWNZT010000111.1:1875-2416 GCF_963878965.1 Aeromonas sp. HMWF015
GGGGTGCACCTATTCAACCAGCGAGGTCACTGATGTTTGCAGGCAAAGATATCGACTACAGCGCCGCCACCATCCGCAATGACGGGTTTTGGCCCGATGTGACCGTGGCCGATTTTGAGCGCCGCCGCGCCCTGCCTGCCGACCTCGACCAACAGACCACTGGCGCCGCCCTGCTGGCTGCCATCTCGGAAATCAACCTGCAGCTGGCGATGCGCCAGGCCGCGCTGATGGCCGAAGGCTATGCCAGTGCCGCCGAGGTGCCGGGGCCAAGCCTGCAAGGTGGCTCTAACGCCGGCAGTAATGCCCTGACCGAGCAGTATCTGGCCGCGGTGTTCGCCCGCGCCAAGGCGGCCATCTTGCCGGAGTTCGCCAGCGTCACCGAGCGGCCGGCGGCCAACAACCTGGCCGAGCGGGCGCCGGAGCAACGGGCCCAACTGCTGGCCGAAAGTCAGCAACTGGTGCGCAGCATCAAGGGCAAACACCGCGCGGGGGTCTCGTTGATATGAGTAAAGAGATGAGTGAACAGCAGGCCCAGGGCTAT
>NZ_CAWNZT010000111.1:2426-4115 GCF_963878965.1 Aeromonas sp. HMWF015
TCGGGTGCTGCCGGCCAAGTGCCGCAAGTCTCTCGACAGCTGGATGGAGAACGGAACGATCCGGCTCGAATCCCGCAACATGGGCCCGACCGGCGTAGACGTGGCCTGGCTCACCTATCAGGCGGTGTTCATCGTCGAGCAGTTGCCCTTTCGTGAGCTGGATCCGGCCATCGTGCTGGCCGCTGTGGCCGCGTGGGTGCAGGAGCACGATTCGTTTCGCGAACAGTTTGAGCTGGCCGACCCGGAATATGCGGTGACCCCGAACGATGAGAAGAGTGCCGATCTCGAGATCCAGCTCGCCTTTACCGAGCCACTGCGCCTTATCGAGCACCCGAGCGGCCCCATCAACTGGCTCGGCAAGCGTTGGCAGGTGGCCCCCTATGAGATCTGGGTGGCCGACCACATCGACATGAACGTCGGTGACACCGGCCATCACCAGGTAGGTGGCCCGGCATGATCACCATCACTCTGGACGCTCGCCGCAGCCAGGACCAGCTCAACCTGCTGGCCCTGCCGCCCCAGAAGCGCAAGCGCCTGGTGTGGCGCGCCGCGGCCGAGCTCAAAAAGCTGGCGGCCCGCCATGTGCGCCAGCAGCAGGATCCCAACGGCAAGCCCTGGGCGCCGCGCAAGCGAGGCAAACGCAAGATGCTGCGCGGCCTGCCCAAGCTGCTGGAGATCCACGCCCCCGGTCAGGATGTGGCCGAGCTCGGGTTCAAACGGGGGACAATGAACGCCCACGCCGGGGTTATCGCCAACACCCACCAGAAGGGACATACCTATCAGGTGACCGCGGCCAGCCGGCGCCGCATCGCGAGCAGCGAGGGCGGCAAACTCAAGCCCGCGACCAAGGCGCAGGCCCGCAAGCTGCGCGAGCTCGGCTTCAAGCGCCCGGGTGCACGCAAGGGGTCATACCGCTCGGCCTCGCTCGGCTGGATCACCGGCAATCTCAACTACGCCCAGGCGGGATTGCTCATCAGGAAGCTCAAGGATGAACCGGTGAAAGCGAGCTGGGAGATTGAGCTCCCTGCCCGCCCGTTCCTTGGCGCCAATGCCAAACAACGGGAGCAAGCCTTTGCCCGTGCCCTGCAGAGCATCGACTACGGCTGGGACGTCAATAAGCAAGAGATGAAGGGGAAATAACGCCATGTGGCCTTATGTACAGATCAACAACTTGAACCAGATGCAGGGGCCGGTGACACAAGTCGAGCGCCACCTGCTGTTTGTCGGCACCGCGCCAAGCAATACCGGCAAGCTGCTCTCCCTCAACACCCAGAGCGACTTTGACAAGCTGCTGGGCGAGCCCGCCAGCGAGCTCAAAACCAACCTGCAGGCCGCCATGGCCAACGCCGGCCAGAACTGGACAGCAGCCGCCTTCGTGTTGCCCACCGACATGGAGTGGCAAGAGGCTGTGCGCGCGGCCCAGAAGACCCAATCCTTTGAAGGGGTGGTGGTGCTGGGGCAAGAGTGGGACGAGGCGAAGATCAACGCCGCCCATGCGCTGAACCAGGAGCTGATCGCCAAGTGGGGTCGCTGGCAATTCATGCTGCTGGCGGTCGCGGGGATCAATGCCGCCGAGCAGGATGGCCAGAGCTGGAGCGACTACGAGGCGGCCCTGGTCACCCTGCAAGATGGTATCAAGGCCGAATCCGTCACCCTGCTGCCGCAGCTGTGGCCCAACCTCGCCGGCGC
>NZ_CAWNZT010000112.1:0-1001 GCF_963878965.1 Aeromonas sp. HMWF015
CTCCGGCAGGCCGGAGTGCTCCCGCAGCGGGAAGGCCACGTTGTCGTAGACCGTCATGCCGGTAAACAGGGCGCCGCTCTGGAACAGCATGCTCATCCGCTTGCGCACTTCATAGAGGCGCGAACGGGAGAGGGTGGGGATATCTTCCCCGTCAAACAGAATGTGACCGGACTCCGGCTTGAGCTGGCCACCGATCAGCCGCAGCAGGGTGGTTTTACCGATGCCGCTCGGGCCCATGACGGCGGTCACCTTGCCACGAGGAATGGTCAGGTTGATCCCGTCATACAACAGCCGATCTCCGTGACTGAAGGTCAGGTCGGAGATGGTGATCAGGTCATTGTTCAAACAATTGTCCATCCGGTGTAAATGAGGTGCGAATTTTATGGGGTAGTCTAGGTCTAAGCAACAGCAAGGAACAACTATTGAACAGGCTGCAAGCCCATTTGCACGACAGTTTTCTGTAACAAAGTGCGTCATCGAGAGCGGGACTTGCCATCCGATTCGCTTATCCGGGCAGACTTTTTTATAATCCCGCAGCTAATTTCGGCCCGGAGCTGTGTCTTTATGTCTGTAAAGCCTGAGAAAGTGTCTGAACTGTTCGATTTTCGTCGCAGTGCCCGCGCGGTGCTGGACACAGAAAAGCAAGCCATTGATGGACTCTATCAGTATCTGAACGACGCCTTCGACAAGGCGTGCGAAATGGTGCTGCGCTGCGGTGGCAAGATAGTGGTCACCGGCATGGGCAAATCGGGCCATATCGGCAGCAAGATCGCCGCCACCCTCGCCAGCACCGGCACACCGGCCTTCTTCCTTCATCCGGGAGAAGCGAGTCACGGCGATCTGGGGATGATCTCCAGCGGCGACCTTATAATCGCTATCTCCAACTCCGGCGAGAGTGACGAAATCCTGGCCCTGCTGCCGGTACTGAAGCGCCGCGGCATTCCGCTCATCTGCATGACCGGTAATCCCGCCTCCACCATGGCCAAAGAGGCCAACGTGCA
>NZ_CAWNZT010000113.1:0-1447 GCF_963878965.1 Aeromonas sp. HMWF015
GCCTATCTCGACCTCAAGGCGTGGGATGTGGACCTGACCCGCAAGGGGGCCCAGAAAACCCGCGGGGTGATCAACTTCATCAAGGCCAACCCGAGCGAAGCGGTCACCATCCCGGCCGATATCTGGATCAGCACCGAGCGCATCAACGGCACCATCTATCGGGTCAAACCGCTGCAGGCGGTGGTGAGCCCGGCCGGTGAAGCGGTGGCTCGCGTGGTGTGCGAGGCCGAGTTCGCGGGCGCGGCCTGGAATCTGGCCCCGGGCTACTACAACCTGCTGAGCGAACCGGTCACCGGCATCTTGTCGGCCCGTAACGATGACAAGGAGTGGATCACCACCCAGGGCGCCGATGCCGAGAGCAATGACGCGCTGGGCCTGCGTATTCAGAACCAGTTCTCGGCGGTGGGCCGCTATCACATCGACGCAATCTACCGCTCAATGCTGGCGAGCGTCGCCGGTATTCGGGCCGATCACATCTTCTTCGAGCATGAAGCACCGCGCGGCCCGGGCACTGCCAACGCCTACATTCTGCTGGAGGTGGGCTCCACACCGGCCAGCCTGATTGCCCAGCTTAACGACTACGTAGGCCGCCAGGGCAACCATGGCCACGGCGATGATCTGTTTGTGATGGCGATGCCAGAGACCCAGCACAGCCTCACGCTGGAACTGTGGCCGGTGGCCAACCTCACCGACGAGCAGAAGGCGGCCCTCAAACAGGGCGCTGAATCGCTGGTCAAAGCGGCGTTTCGTCAGTCTGGGGATTTTCCGAGCGTCACCCGCACCTGGCCACGCTCGCGCTTCTCCCTCTCGCAGCTGGCCCGCGAGCTGCACAGCCAGTTCCCGCAGTTGCAGAGCCTCAAGTTTGCGCAGGATGACATCGTCTCGGGGCTGGCCATCCCGCGCCTGAACACGCTGGAGGTAACCCTCTATGACTAACCCGACCCCGCTTGAACACAGCCAGCAGGCGCCGCGGCTCCCCGATGCCAGCGCCCCCTGGTGGGAGGATGGCTACACCATCAGCCCGGCCCACGCCGAACCCGGGTTTCTGGCCAAGGGCATCAACGCCTTCTGGCAACGGCTCAAGGGGTGGCTGTTGCTGCCACTGGCCCAGCAAGACCCGCTCACCTGCTCGGAGTCCCTGCTGGCGCTGCTCGCCTGGGAGCGGGACATCACCCGCTTTAATGGCGAGCCGCTCCCACTTTTTCGCAAACGGGTCAAGTTCGCCTTTGTAAATGCCAGGGACGCCGGCGAGGTGGCGGGCTTTAAGCGCATCTTCGAGCGCCTTGGCATCGGCTGGTGCGACATCCACGAACGGCAAGAGGGAGCGCCCTGGGACGTTATCACTATCGAGGTGACCGACAGCGCCCTCGCTGGTAACCAGCAACTGATGAAAACCCTTATTCAACACTATGGCCGCACCTGCCGCCGCTATCGCTTCCAGGTGGTT
>NZ_CAWNZT010000114.1:0-517 GCF_963878965.1 Aeromonas sp. HMWF015
GAATCCCTCCCTCACCGCCAAATTGCAAAGCCCTGATGGAAACATCAGGGCTTTTTTTATGGCGCAATCCCGAGCGGTTGTCAGCATAGGGCTGCAAATCCTCATTGTTGATAGCCCAGCATCTGGTTGAGCCGATTGACTAATCGTAGTGAAAAGCCGCACTGATCTTGCTGCCGAACCCAAGCCTGATCATGTCAAACATTCCGTCAAATTCAGTACAAGGGCCTCTCGCAAGAGAGGCCCTTTTCATTGCTCGCTGATTTGCCCTGCTCGGTACTTAAAAGGCATTCCGTGGTGATACCGGTTAATGCTCCACAGTCAGCGGATCCGGGGGCAGGTTCAGATGCTTGGTGATGGCCTGATAGAGCTGGGGGTAGTTATCGTCAAAATGGTGTCCTCCCGGCAGGGTGATGCTGGTGACGTTGGGCTGGTTGAGGCGGGGGCAGAGGCGGTCGTCATCATCATCGTCGGCTCCTTGCAGGCAGAGCATCGGCAGGTCGCGGATGGTCTTCACCTG
>NZ_CAWNZT010000114.1:527-6411 GCF_963878965.1 Aeromonas sp. HMWF015
CGGCTCGGTCGGGTAGCTCCGCGCCTTGTGGGTCAGCATGTCGCTGACGTGGATCTCGAAATCCGAGCTGGGGGAGGGGGAGAGCATCACGGCCCCGACCAGCCCCTGACGATAGTGCTCCGGCAACCGGTTGATGACGAAGGGGACAATCTCGGCACCAAACGAGAAGCCGACCAGCAGCCAGCGGGGACGCTGCCAACGAGTCTGGTAATCATCGAGGATCCGCTCCAGATCGGCGGTCACCTGCTCCGGGTTTTTCTTCTTCCAGTAGTAGGTGAGGGAGCTCCAGCCCACGACCGGCATGCCGTGCAGCTGAAACTGGGCGCTCAACCCCTTGTCGAGGGCTGCCCAGCCACCATCGCCGCTGAGAAAGATCACCATGGGGGCCTCGGATGGCTGCTTGACCGGCAGCTCAATCAGGCTCAGGTCATCCTTGACCGGGGCGGCGTGCGCCGCAAAAGACGAAACGGGCAGTACGAGACTGAGTAACAGCAAAATCAAGGCTCTCATTGGCCATGCTCCTATTTCTTGATCAGCCCCAGCGGGCCGCGGCTAATCAGGGTGATCAGGTGAGTCAGGGTTCTGGGCAGTACCAGCTTGCTGCTGCAGAGCAGGTAGCGGGGTTCCCAGCGGGGCGAAAATTTCTCCTTGTAGCGTCTGAGCCCCTGAAAGTTGTAAAAACGGCTGCCACGCACAAACAGGGTATTGCCAAGGCGGGCCCAGTAGCTGTTGAGCGGGTGATCGTTGAAGCCGGACATGGGGGCCATCCCCAGATTGAAGCTGGCGTACCCTTGCGCCTTGCCCCACAGCAGCAGCTCGACAAAGAGAAAATCCATGATGGGGGCGGTGCCGGTATCCAGGCTGTAACGCATCAGATCGATGGAGAGCATCTCCTTGTTATCGCTCACCCAGAGGTTGGCAAAGCCGACAATCTGCCCCTCGTGCCAGACCAGTGCAGCCGGGCTCAAGGTCAGGTAGTCAGGCTCGAAGCGGCCGACCGAAAACCCCTTCTCCTTGCCCATCTTGCTCTGCAGCCAGGTATCTGAGACGGTCTGCAATCTGGGCAGCAGGGGAGCCACGGCGCTCGCCTCGACCACCTCGAAGGTCAACCCCCGTTTGCCCTTGGCGTGGCTCTGGCGCAGGTTGCGCAGCCGGCTGCCCGCCAGATCGAAGGTAGCCAGATCGACCATCGCCTCTTCACCGAGCTTGAAGGGGATCAGCCCCAGCTCCAGATAGAGTGGCAGATAGCGGGCCGAGACCTGATAAAAGACCGGATTGGCGTCGTGCTCATCGCACCGCTCGCGAAATTGCCAGAGCAGCTCTTCGATCTGCTCGGGGCGACCGACCGGATCCCCCATCACAATCCAGCTGTTGCCCTCGATGCCATACATCAGGAAGGCGTCGCCGGCGGAGTGGAACAGCAGGGACTTGTCCTGCAACTGGGCCAGATAGCCGTGGATCCCCCCTTCGCGTACCACCAGCTCGTGGGCGTGCGCCAGCGTCTCTTTGTCCGGCTTTTCACCGACTACGCGCAGCGGCGCAAGCAGCTGGGCAACCCCGGCCACGGCCAGCACGGCCACCACGCTCCCCATGGCGCGCAGGCCGCGGGCAGCCCCGCCGTGGGGCGAGAAGTGGAACCAGAGGGTGTGGTCATACTCCACCTGACGGTAGGAGAAGAGCAGCAGCCACAGGGCTCCCAGCAGCACGGCGCCGACCGAAATGAGCCAGCCCGAGGTGTACTGGGGATAGAGCAGCGACCCCTTGCGATAGAAGAGGGCGCGGCAGGGGGTCATGATGAGCAGGAAGCTGCCGAGCAGCAGGGCTGACTCCCAGTCCCCCCCTTTGAGCAGGGAGAAGGCGATCCCCAGTGCCAGCAGCAGCTGGGTGATGCGAAACGCGGCGTCGTGACGGCGGTAGAGGCTGCGCGCCAGCAGGATCAGGAGGATACCGCTCACGCTGCCGAGCACGTGGGAGAGCTCCAGCAGATGGAGCGGCAACACCTGCAGCCACACTTCAATGTGGCTGCGCATGGTCGGGATCATCCCCGAGCAGAGCAGCAGGCTACCGGCGGCAAAGGTTCCCATGCTGATAAGGGCAGGCAGAAATTCGCGCACCGCGCTCATCAGCCCCTGTAGCCGCTGCCAGCGCGCTTTTTGTTGCAGCATCTCCTGACTCGCAAAGAGCAGCAGGGCGCAGAGAAAAGGCAGCAGGTAATAGATGCAGCGATAGAGCAGCAGCGAGGCGAGCAGCTTGTCGGCTGGCAGGTAGTGAGCCAGCAGCAGGCTCATGCTCGCTTCGAACACGCCGATCCCACCCGGCACGTGGGCCAGTACCCCGAGGAAGCTGGCCAGCACGAAGGCACTGAGCAGTACAGGGTAGGGGACGCTATCTGCAGGCAACAGCACAAACAGCACGGCGGCGGCGGCCATCCAGTCGGCCAGCGCGACCAGCAGTTGCAACAGACGTATCCGAAAGCCCGGGAGGGTCAGGGTGTGTGTTCGCCAGGAGAGACGTGGAGCGGGCCAGCAGAGGTAGCTGGCCACCAACAGCAGAGCCATGACGCCCGCCAGCCTGAGCAGGGTATCTGCCCATTGCGGCCAGTCAGGCAGCAACTGTGATACATCGCAGGTCAGTAGGGCGTCACCTCCCCACGCCAGCAGGCCGAGGAAGAAGGTGATGGAGCAGAACAGCACAACTCGGGCTACTTCACCGGTCGCCAGACCTAGGGCTGAGTAGAGCCGATAGCGTACCGAGGTGCCGGTCAGCAGGGCAAATCCCAGGGTGTTGGAGAAGGTGTAGGCGATAAAGGAGATGATGCTGACCTGTTGCCAGGGAAGGCGCTTGCCCAGCGCATGGAGCGCCAGCATGTCATAGCTGCAGAGGCAACCATAACTGAGCAGGGTCAGCAACAGGGCGCCCGCCAGTCGCGGCAGGGGTTGGGACCAGATGGCCACACGAATATCGTGCCAGTGCCATGTCTGGGTCAGGTGATACAGCACGGTCAGTGCGGTGCCGAGCAGCAGCAAGCTGCACAAGGGGCCTAGCCATTTAAGCAGATGACGCCACATGCCATGTTCCTGTGGTCATTGACCGTTTCCCGCAAAGGGGAGCCGGGTCGTGGATCCGGTTTGGACGAGGGAGGCGCTCGTCAGGAAAATTTCGGGAAGAGATGGAAAGGGAGGCGTCAGCCTCCCTCTGTGTTATCCAGTGATCGGTTGGATCACTTGGTTTTCGGCGCGACTTTGACGGCAGGGGTCTTGGCGTGGGTGGCTTTATGGTGTTTTTTCACCACCTTGGTCTGGGTCGCCTGCGGTGTGGCTGTCTTGGTCGGAGTGGCCGCCATGGTGAAACCGGAAGTGAGGGCGAAGACGGCTGCCAGGGTCAGGGGAATGATCTTTTTCATGTTCAATTTCCTTATTCGGGTTGATGTTATGGAGCGTTCTCCATGACAGTCATCCTATGACGGTTGCGGCGGCCCTTCAGTGAGCGGTTGGTGACGGTTTGTATCCAAATGTACAGGCAGGGTCAGGCAGAAGCGGGCGCCGTGGTCACTGGCCAGCAGCGCCACATCCCCCCCGTGATGACGGGCAATGCTGCGCACGATGGCCAGCCCCAACCCGGTGCCGCCGGTGCGACGATCCCGGCTCTGATCAAGGCGCACGAACGGTTCGAAGATCTGGGGCGCCAGCGCCGGATCGATCCCCGGTCCATCGTCGCTCACCTCCAGCAGATAGTTCTCCTGCAGCCGCGAGATGGAGAGGGTAACCTCGCTCTCGGCGTAGCGCAGAGCATTGCCGATCAGGTTCTCCACCGCGCGCGTCAGCAGACGCTGATCGCCGCACCAGGGCATGTGACGTGGCGGCAGATCGAGGGTGAGCTTCTTTTCGGGGGCCAGCGCTTGCCAGTCGCCGAGATGCGCTTGTGCCCAGTGACTGAGCTCCAGCTCGTCGCGCTGCAACGGCAACTCGGGTCTATCCAGCTTGGCGTAGGTGAGCATCTCTTCAATCAGAGCGTCCAGCGCTCCCAGATCTCGCTCCAGCGCCTGCTGCTCCTGCTCGGCAGGGGCAGGATCGAGCATGGCAAACCGATAGCGCAACCGGACCAGCGGGGTGCGCAACTCGTGGGCGATGGCATCGGTCAGTTGCTTGCGGCTGGCAATCATGGCCTGCAATTGGGTCGCCATTTGATCGAAGGTGCGTCCCACCCGGGCCAGACTGCTGCCCGGTGGCAGATTGGTTCGGCAGGAGAGATCCCCATCGCCTACGCGACGTGCGGTTTGCTCCAACTGCTGCAAACCCCGCCAGTGGGGACGCAACCAGAGCAGAATGGGCAGGCCGAGAGAGAGGCCAATAACCAGCAACAGCCCCACATCGACCCAGTGCAGCTCGTGCAGGTAGGAGAGATAGGGTACAGGGCCGACAATCAGCACCCGATCGGTATCGGGGATGCGCTGCAGGAAGGTGTCATCCTCCTCGACGATGACAATGTTGCCGGCGGCCAGAAAGGCTTGATCCTCGCTGGCCAGGGGCTGGCGTGCCAGCTCGCCGATCTTGAGGGGGAGGGTAAACTGACTGCTCTGCTCGGCCAGCCGATCGGGCCAGCGCTCTGGCGGGGTTCTTGCCAACTCGCCGGTCAACAGGCCAAGAGAGCCCTGCATCATGCGTTCGAGATAGCGATCCCCCGCCCGTTCGGCGGTCACCTGATAGACTACGCCAACCAGCAGGATGGCGAGGGTGAAGCAGCCGATCAGCAACAGATAGAACTGGATAAAGAGGCGGCGCATGGCGGTGCTCCCGAAAGAGGGTTATTCCCAGGCGTGAGTGACGAAGAGGTAGCCTTTCTGGCGCACCGTCTTGATCCGGGTCGGGTTGTCAGGGTTATCACCCAGTTTGCGGCGCAGGCGGGAGATGGCCACATCCATGCTGCGATCCTGACCGTCGTACTCCCGGCCGCGCAAGCTGCGAAAGAGGGCTTCCCGACTCAAGATTTGGCCCGCGTGGCAGGCGAGCTCCCACAGCAGATCAAAGTCGGCGGTCGAGAGAGCAATGCTCTCGCCATCGAGCCGCACATCTCGCCCCGGGCCATCCACCCGCAGCCGACCAAATTGCAGCTGCTGGGGAACGCTGCTGGTGGCTGCCGGTTGGGTTGGTGTTTGCTGGTGCTGGCGAAATTGCACCCTCAGTCTGGCCAGTAGCACGGGGGGCGGGGTGGTTTTAAGGATGTAGTCGTTGGCGCCCAGCTCCAGACTTAGGATCTGGTTCATGTCGCTATCCAGCGAGGTGAGCATTACGATGGGGCCGTCGAAGCGCGGCCGCAGATCCCGACAGAGGGACATGCCATCTTGCCCCGGCAACATGATATCGAGCAGCACCAGATCGGGCTGTTCGGCCTCGATCCGGGCCAACGCCATGTCCCCTCTGGGCTCGAGGATCACTTCCATATCGTGGCGGCCGAGCCAACTGCTGATGAGCTGGCCAATCTCGGGATCATCTTCGACAAAAAGGATGCGTTGCATAGAAAAGCTCCAACGGAAAGCAGGAGAGAAGAAGAGCGATCAGCATATCAATGGCGCTTGGGAAATACAGAAAAAGAACCGGGCAGGCTGATGTGTGGGGGAGAGTGGCTGTGTGTATCGATGAGGAGTCGCGAATCGTGACAAATGGGCGGAGCCGCGTTTATCGATCTGGAGGATGATGGCCTTGCAGACAAGGCATGGCACAGTCGAGCGCAAAACAAAAAACCGGCCAAGGCCGGTTTTTCGCGGAGCAGACCAGAAGGTCACTGCACCAGGTCGATGGACATCACCTTACGGTGATTATCGACAGAATAATGGGGTGGCTGATGGGGCTCGAACCCACGACAACCGGAATCACAATCCGGGACT
>NZ_CAWNZT010000114.1:6421-8119 GCF_963878965.1 Aeromonas sp. HMWF015
TGAAATTTTCATCAACGCTCGCCAATCCAGAAGGATTGGGGAACATCAATGGCGCGCCCTGCAGGATTCGAACCTGCGACCCACGGCTTAGAAGGCCGTTGCTCTATCCAACTGAGCTAAGGGCGCTTTGTATCAACACGTCTTAAGGACGAGTCGATGAACATGGTCGGTGATAAAGGATTCGAACCTTTGACCCTCTGGTCCCAAACCAGATGCGCTACCGGACTGCGCTAATCACCGAAAATCCCTGACCAGCATATCGACATGAGTCGTACTGGGCAACGGGCGGGCATCATAGCCAAGCGTAAGGGCCAGCGTCAACGACTTTTTCCCCCAGTAAATTCAAGTGCCTACTTATTGCCCGCTACAGGTATGGCGTGCGTCTGCCGCTAACATCCCGGCTAAAAAAATGCGACAATGCGCGGCAGTTGAACACATGGTGAGTGGAGAACGATGTCTGCCAAAATCATAGATGGAAAACAGGTTGCGCAAACGATTCGCAGCCAGGTCGCGGCGCAAGTCCAACAGCGGTTGGCGGCAGGGAAACGGGCTCCTGGGCTGGCAGTCATTCTGGTGGGGGCGGATCCAGCCTCTCAGGTCTATGTCGGCAGCAAACGTCGGGCGTGCGAGGAGGTGGGTTTTCTCTCCCGCTCCTATGATCTGAGTGCAACCGCCAGTCAGGAAGAGCTGCTGGCGCTGATCGACCAGCTGAATTCGGATAGCCACGTAGATGGCATTCTGGTTCAGTTGCCGTTGCCGGATCACTTTGATACCACTCAGGTGCTGGAGCGGATCCAGCCTGACAAGGATGTAGATGGATTTCACCCGTATAACGTCGGTCGTCTGGCCCAACGTATTCCGGCGCTGCGCCCCTGCACTCCGAAAGGGATCATGACGCTGATCGAGACCACCGGCGTGAAGACACATGGTCTGCATGCGGTTGTGGTGGGAGCGTCCAACATAGTGGGGCGTCCCATGACCCTCGAATTGTTGCTGGCGGGCTGCACAACCACGACCTGTCACCGTTTTACGCGGGATCTGGAAGAGCAGGTTCGCCGTGCCGATCTGCTGGTTGTCGCAGTCGGCAAGCCCAACTTCATTCCTGGCGAGTGGATCAAACCGGGGGCACTGGTGATCGATGTGGGCATCAATCGCCTAGCTGATGGCTCGCTGGTCGGGGATGTGGAGTTTGAGACGGCGCGCAGCCATGCCTCCTTCATTACCCCGGTACCCGGTGGCGTGGGCCCGATGACGGTCGCCAGTCTGATGGAAAATACCCTGATCGCCTGCAGCGAATATCACGACTGATCATGGCTGGCGATAACCTGTGATCCCATGAGGAGGCAGGATTCGCCAGAAATCTGACAATAAAAAACCGGTTGCTCAGAGAGGAACCGGTTTTTTATTTATCCAACGGGTGTTATTTACATATTTTGTGCTTCGTTTGGCACAATCACAGAGGCGTGATTTCCTTTCGGCCCCTGTTGCAGTTCAAAATTGACAGCCTGACCCGCTTTCAGGGTCTTGTAGCCCTCCATTTGAATCGTGGAGTAGTGAGCGAAGATATCCTCACCGCCCCCTTCCGGACAGATAAACCCAAATCCTTTTGCGTTGTTAAACCACTTAACTGTGCCGGTTGCCATACTTCTACATCCTTTTATTGATTACCCAGAAGTCGTTGAGTAACCTGCGCCAGCC
>NZ_CAWNZT010000115.1:0-27482 GCF_963878965.1 Aeromonas sp. HMWF015
TATTGATGCTGAACAGCTCGAATATGCTCATTTTCTGATCCTTGGGCATGAGGGTTAGTATGCGAGGGCGCCATTCTAAGGGGTGAGGGGGAGGAGGGGCAGGACTTTTGTCCGCCCCGGGCTTGGCCCATATCAAAGAAATCGCCGCTGCTGCCCGGTTATTCCAGCAGTGATGGGTTATGGTGCCCCGGCGGGCCGGACTTTATTGATATGTAGCAAGATGATAGCGCCGTGGCTGTGGTCTGATAGAGTCCACTCTCCGGGAGGATAATCACGTGATAAAAGGAGGTTGCATTGAATTCCGAGCTTGTCTGGGTGCTCTGTCTGCTGGCTGGCGCCATCTATCTCTTCATGACCAACAAGGTGCGCATGGACGTGGTGGCCCTTGGTGTGGTCATCCTGTTTGTGCTGAGCGGCACCCTCACCCTGCCGGAGGCGCTGGCGGGGTTTAGCGATCCCAACGTCATTCTGATTGCCGCCCTGTTTGTGGTGGGTGAGGGGCTGGTGCGCACCGGCATCGCCTATCAGGTGGGGGATGCATTGGTGAAGGTGGCGGGTAGCAGCGAGACCAAGCTGCTGGTGTTGCTGATGGTAGCGGTGGCGAGTCTGGGGGCTGTGATGAGCAGCACCGGAGTGGTGGCCATCTTTATCCCGGTGGTGCTGAGCGTGGCGAACCGGATGGGGATCCCGGCCGGTCGCCTGATGATGCCCCTCGGTTTTGCCGGGCTGATCAGCGGCATGATGACGCTGGTGGCCACGCCCCCCAATATGGTGGTCAACAGCGAGCTGATGCGCCACGGCATACATGGTTTCGGGTTCTTCGATTTCACCCCGATGGGCGTGCTGATCCTGGGGCTGGGCATCCTCTACATGCTGCTGGTGCGCGGCTCCTTGGTGGGCGAAGGGGAAGAGGGCAAAGGCAAGCCGAACGGGCGCCGCACCCTGCGCGATCTCATCCGAGACTACCGATTGGCCGGTCGGGCCCGCCGTCTGGCGCTGCGGCCTGACTCCCCGCTGATTGGTCACACCCTGGAAGAGCTGCAACTACGCGCCCGTTATGGTGCCCACGTCATCGGGGTGGAGCGTTGGCGCAAGTTCCGCCGGGTGATGGTGCCGGTATCGGGGATCAGTGAATTTCAGGCGAAGGATGTGCTGCTGATCGACATGTCAGATCCCGAGGTGGATGTGCGGGCGTTTTGCAGCGAGGCACGGCTCGAGCCGATGATCCTGCGCGGGGAGTACTTCTCCGATCAGGCGCGGGAGGTGGGGATGGCCGAGGTGTCGCTGATCCCCGAGTCCAAGCTGCTGGGTAAAAGCGTGCGTGAGGTGACCTTCCGCTCCAGCTATGGTCTGAGCGTGGTGGGGCTGCGCCGCGACGGTGAGGCACTGGCAGGCAAGCTGGTAGACGAGCCATTGCAGATGGGCGACACCCTGCTGGTGGTAGGGAACTGGAGCCACATCAGACAGTTGCAGACCCATAGCCGCGACTTTCTGCTGATGGGGCTGCCCGCCGAAGTGGACGAGATGGCCCCCGCCCGCAGTCAGGCCATTCATGCCCTCTTCTGTCTTGGAGTGATGATCCTGCTGATGGTGACCGATCCGGTGCCCAACGTGATTGCCGCGCTGATTGCCTGTCTGCTGATGGGCAAGTTTCGCTGTATCGATATGGAAAGTGCCTACAAGTCGATCCACTGGCCGACCCTGATCCTCATCGTCGGTATGCTCCCCTTTGCGCTGGCGCTGCAAAAAACCGGCGGGGTGGATCTGATCGTCGGTGGTCTGATCAATGCGGTAGGGGAGATGGGGCCGCGGGTCATGCTGGCCAGCCTGTTTGCCCTCTGCGCGGTGATCGGGCTCTTTATCTCCAACACCGCCACCGCAGTGCTGATGGCGCCCATTGCGCTGGGCACGGCCCAGCAGATGGGGGTATCGCCCTATCCGTTTGCCATGACCATTGCCATCGCCGCCTCGGCCGCCTTTATGACGCCGGTTTCGTCACCGGTGAATACCCTGGTATTGGGGCCGGGCAACTACAAGTTCGCCGACTTTATCCGTATCGGGGTGCCATTCACCCTGTTGGTGATGGCGGTGAGCGTGGTAGCGATCCCCTGGTTCTTCCCATTCTGATAACCGGGATGATGAATGTGTGCACCAGCGGCCTGCGGGCCGCTTTTTTATGGCCGGGAGACAAGAGTGGCAAGGCGTGATCGGAATCAGTGAAGAGTGACGTGAACGGGAATTAACGTGGAGCTGGGTTAATAGAGGAGCGAGAGAAAAACTGGGGAGAGGCAAATTTCAGATACAAAAAAACCAGCGTGAGCTGGTCTGTTTGGTACTGCTATTAATGGTGCGGAAGGAGAGACTCGAACTCTCACGCCTAGGGCGCCAGAACCTAAATCTGGTGCGTCTACCAATTTCGCCACTTCCGCAATATTAATGGTGGCTATGACGGGATTCGAACCTGTGACCCCCGCATTATGAGTGCGATGCTCTAACCAACTGAGCTACATAGCCGTTTGTTATCGACCACTGATGTGGAAGAGAACAGAAAAATGGCTGGGGTACTAGGATTCGAACCTAGGGATGGCGAGATCAAAACCCGCTGCCTTACCGCTTGGCGATACCCCAACAGAAATAATGGTGGCTATGACGGGATTCGAACCTGTGACCCCCGCATTATGAGTGCGATGCTCTAACCAACTGAGCTACATAGCCAACCTTGCTTCCGGTGAGTCGTTACCTCGTCACCGTGCGGGCCGAATTATGCGTATCTGGCTCTGGGGCGTCAACCCTTTTTTTGCCAGAAAAACGCAATTTGAGTGCGTTTGACCAGTTATTGGTCTCTGTTGCGCAAAAGCCCAACAATCTGCTTTTTTTTAAGACATTGCCATGATTGCCCGGGCAATGGCAGATAAAAAACAGGCCAGCAAATGCTGGCCTGTCATGGGATTAGACGTTGAACAGGAAGTTCATGATATCGCCATCTTTGACGATGTAATCTTTCCCTTCAGCGCGCATCTTGCCCGCTTCCTTGGCGCCTTGCTCACCCTTGTAGTTGATAAAGTCTTCAAAGGCGATGGTTTGGGCGCGAATAAAGCCTTTTTCAAAGTCAGTGTGGATCTTGCCAGCCGCTTGCGGGGCAGTGGCACCGACCGGAATAGTCCAGGCGCGTACCTCTTTCACACCGGCGGTGAAGTAGGTCTGCAGGTTGAGCAGCTGGTAGCCGGAGCGGATAACGCGGTTCAGGCCCGGCTCTTCGATGCCCAGGTCAGCCATGAACTCGGCGCGATCTTCGTCGTCCAGTTCGGCAATGTCGGCTTCAATAGCACAGCATACGACCACGACAACCGCGTTCTCGGCGGCGGCGATTTCACGCACCTTGTCCAGATAGGGATTGTTCTCGAAACCATCTTCCGCCACGTTGGCGATATACATGGTGGGTTTCAGGGTCAGGAAGTTGAGGTGGCTCACAGCGGCCAGCTCTTCTTTATCCAGCTTCATGCCGCGGATCATCTGGCCGTTTTCCAGCGCGACCTTGATCTTCTCAAGCACTTCCACTTCCAGCTTGGCATCCTTGTCGCCGCCTTTGGCGCGCTTGGACTGACGGTGAATGGCACGCTCGCAGGCGTCCAGATCCGACAGGGCCAGCTCGGTGTTGATCACTTCGATGTCGTCGGCAGGGGAGACCTTGCCGGCAACGTGAATGATGTTTTCGTCGTCGAAGCAGCGCACTACGTGGCCGATCGCTTCGGTTTCACGGATGTTGGCCAGGAACTGGTTACCCAGACCTTCACCCTTGGAGGCGCCGGCAACCAGACCGGCGATGTCCACAAATTCCATGGTGGTCGGCACAACGCGCTGCGGATTGATGATGGCAGCCAGCTGATCGAGGCGCGGGTCCGGCATCGGCACCACACCTGTGTTCGGCTCGATGGTGCAGAACGGGAAGTTGGCGGCTTCGATACCGGCCTTGGTCAGCGCGTTGAACAGGGTGGATTTGCCTACATTGGGCAGGCCCACGATACCGCATTTAAAACCCATGGATTGTTACCTTACTTGATGGATGCTGTTGGGGGTCGCCCGCAGGCGGCCCATGTCATGCTTGTTCTGGTCATTGCTCATGTACCGGCACAATGCCCGTACAGGGTCAAACCGACCTAACCCTTTTCTGCCTTGAAGCTGTGCAAGCGATTCATGGCCTTGGTCATATCTTGTTTGAACAGGATGTCGGTGGCGCGCAGGGACTCGTCCAGCGCGGCGTCGATCAGGTTCTGTTCACTGCTGGGGGCCTTGGTCAGGACGAAGCCAGCCACCTGCTCTTTGCTGCCGGGATGGCCGATCCCGAGACGCAGCCGGAAGAAGTTATTGTTGTTGCCCATCTTGGCGATGATGTCCTTGAGGCCGTTATGGCCACCGTGACCACCACCCTGCTTGAACTTGGCGATGCCTGGCGGCAGATCCAGTTCGTCATGGGCCACCAGCATCGCTTCCGGCTCAATCTGATAAAAACGCGCCAGTGCGGCCACCGCCTTGCCAGAGAGGTTCATATAGGTGTTCGGGATGAGCAGCCGCACATCCTGCCCCTCGACCAGGATGCGGGCAGTATGGCCGAAGAACTTGGGTTCTTCACGCAGGCTGACATTGTGCCAGCGGGCCAGTTGCTCCACATACCAGGCGCCCGCATTGTGGCGGGTCTTGGCATATTCCGGGCCGGGGTTGCCCAGTCCGACGATCAGTTTGATTTCGCTTGTCACGCTTGATGTCTTCACTCGCAGCTGCCATGGGCACACTACCCATGGCAATAGGACGCAATATTCTAGCCGCCGAGTGGCGATCACTCAACCAATGCGCATGTTATGGCGGGATTTGCAGCATTATTGCGGTCAATGGGTGGCTAACGGTGGGCAAACGGGCCTCTTGCAAGAGGCCCGTTTCAGCTTGCCGATGGATTGTGCCCGGTTGACAACCGTCGTTATTTGGCACGCAGCAGGGTGACGGTCTCTTCATCCAGTGCGGTCAGGGTGGGACGGGCATCGCGCACATACTCCACGAAAGAAGCTGCATCGGTGCCGCAATCCACGCCGCTGGCTTTGCAATCGAGTGGCTGGCCCGGGGCATAGACGGCGCTCAGCAGCTCGCCGTCTTGTGCCACCTTCAGCACCGGGAAGGCGGTCAGCTTGCCATTGACGCTGGCGATATCGACCCGCTCGCTCTTCTGACGCTGGGCATTGGCCAGTGCCTGCCAGCCATCGTTGCCGTTGGCGCTGTAGGCGTTCATCACCACCCGATAGTGCTGGTTATCAACCAGATCTTGCCACTCGCCGTTTGCGGTCTTGCGCTGCAATTGGGTCAGGGTGCCCGCTTTGCCTGCGTCGGTCTCCTGGAAGGTGTAACGCAGGTGGCCGCCATAGGGGAACTTGCCGGCATGGGCGCTGGCGGGCAGGGTGGCGGTGATGGTCTCGGTCAGCAGGGCGCGTACCTCGGCGCCGGTCAGGGTCAGCACCGCGAGCTGGTTCTTGAATGGCAACAGGGTGAGGGCACTATCCCCCTCACGCCATTCGCCAGCAGGCAGGTCGGCGCGCACGCCGCCCACCGCAACCAGAGAAAAATCGACCGGGCCGCCGGTCAGGGCTTGCACTGCTGGGGTATTGGCCCAGTAGAACTCCCCTTCGGCAACCAGCGGCGCTACATCTGAGCCGTGGCTGTCGCTGCCGTTGTCGCCGGGGCGACGGGCATTTTGCAGCTGCTCGGGGATGGTGCCGATCACCGGGCCGTAGGCTTTCTCCAGCGCCGGTTTGTAGTGGCTGTCGATGATGCCGCGCAGGCGCGGATCTTCATCCACGGTGACCAGATTGGGTTGGTTGTCGACAAACTGGCTTGCCTCTTTGCTGCGGGCGTCGTCGAGCGCTTGCTTGCGCGCCGCATCGGCGAAGAAGTCGCGGCTGGCCAGCAGGCTGTTGTGGCCCTGGCAGTCGGTCACCTGACCCTGGCTGTCAAAGGTCACCTGTGCCAGACCGATGGCCTGGGCGTAGGAGCCCGCCTGCACCACGCAGGTCTTGCCGATGCCATCCGGATTGGTCACCAGCTTGGCGTAATCGCCGGTCTTGCCCCAGCCGATATTGCGAAAATCGCCGAGCAGGCTGTGGGAGTGGCCACCGACGATGGCATCGAGGCCGTTTACCTTGGCGGCCAGTGCCAGATCCCGCTCGTTGCCGATGTGGGTGAGCGCCACGATCTGATGGATCCCCTTGGCTTGCAGCATGTCGACCGTGGCCTGAGCCGAGGCGACCTCCTTGCCAAAGCGCAGCTTGCCGACGTTGGGGGCGATATTGCCCATGTCTTCCAGCACCAGACCGATGACGGCGACCAGCTGTTTGCCTTGCGGCAGGTTGTCGAGATCGGTGACCGGACTCTTCTGGTTGCCGTCAAAGGCGTAGACCACGAAGGGCTTGAGGTTGTCAGCCTTGCTAAGGGCCGGATCGGCCTTGGTGTCGAGGTTGGCGGCCAGCACCGGGAAGTTGACCCCCTCGATGAAGCGGGCCAGTTTCTGGTTATCCAGATCGAACTCGTGGTTGCCCAGCGCCATGGCATCGAGGCCGAACTGGCTCAGCAACTCGGCGTTGGCCATCCCCTCGTTGAGTTTGAAGTAGCCGCTGCCCTGCCAGGCATCACCGCCGTGCAGCAGCAGCAAGGGCTGGTTCTTGGCCAGCGCATCGGCCTGATAGGCTTTCGCCATGGTCAGCAGGCGCGGATAACCGCCAAAGCGGGTATAGAGGGTGTCCGTCTCCCCCTGCTGGGCAAAGATCTGCCCTTTGATCTCCGCATTGACCGGATCAAACTGGGAGTGGGTGTCGTTCATGTGAGCCAGGGTCAGCACGAAGGGCGGGTTTTCTTTGGCGGGCTGACAGGCGAACAGGGCGGAGGTGAGGGTCGCGAGCAGGAGGGGACGCAAGCAATTCATGGGTAAATCCTTAAGCCTGCCGGGGGCAGGGTCGTACCAGATAGCAGAAAGTTGGAAAGAGAAGGTCCAGAAAGACGAAAACCGCCTGATGGCGGTTTTCGTTATTGCTGAATCTATCAATGCTCAAACATGGCAGAGATGGACTCTTCGTTGCTGATGCGACGAATGGCTTCGGCCAGTACAGTTGACAGCGTCAGCTGCTTGACCTTGCCGACCGCTTTCATCTCCGCAGTGAGCGGGATGGAGTCGGTGATGATCAGTTCATCGATCACGGAGTTCTTGATGTTCTCGACGGCGGAACCGGAGAAGACCGGGTGGGTAGCGTAGGCGAATACACGCTTGGCACCGCGCTCTTTCAGGGCCTCTGCGGCTTTGCACAGGGTGCCGCCGGTGTCGATCATGTCATCAACGATGATGCAATCGCGGCCGGCAACGTCACCGATCAGGTGCATGACCTGGGAGACGTTCGGGCGGGGACGGCGCTTGTCGATGATGGCGATGTCGGTGTCATCCAGCAGCTTGGCGATGGCGCGGGCACGCACGACGCCACCGATGTCCGGGGAGACAACGACAGGAGACTCGAGGTTCTTGGACTTCATGTCTTCCAGCAGCACCGGGCTACCGAACACGTTGTCTACCGGAACGTCGAAGAAACCTTGAATTTGCTCGGCATGCAGGTCAACGGTCAGCACGCGATCCACACCGACGCTGGAGAGGAAGTCAGCGACAACCTTGGCGGTGATGGGTACACGGGCGGAGCGGACGCGACGGTCCTGACGGGCATAACCAAAGTAGGGGATAACGGCAGTGATACGGCCAGCTGAAGCACGACGCAGAGCATCCACCATGACGATCAATTCCATCAAATTGTCGTTGGTCGGGGCACAGGTGGATTGAATGATGAAGATATCGCCACCACGTACATTCTCATTGATCTGTACGCTGATCTCGCCGTCGCTAAAGCGACCTACGGCAGCATTGCCGAGTTTGATAAACAGGCGATCTGCGATCTTCTGGGCTAGTTCCGGCGTTGCGTTACCAGCAAACAGCTTCATGTCAGGCACGGTTTGAAACCTCGGGGTTGCATCCAGTATGTGGGGGAGTCTGAAATCAGACCCTATCGTTTTGGGGCAAACGATTTATCAAGATAACGTACAAGGTGTCTGCTGCCCAATGAATGTGATGATACCGGTAACCCGAATCCGTGGCCGAGTGCAAAACCGGCCACGTTAATCATCAATACCGTTCGGTAAAATTGGCTGGGGTACTAGGATTCGAACCTAGGAATGGCGAGATCAAAACCCGCTGCCTTACCGCTTGGCGATACCCCAATCATTTGAACTGTTGCAATGTGGAGAAGAGAGGTGATATGTTCTCGCCCTTGGCGACAAACCCATCAAGTCCCTTCGGCACGCAGGCCAACACTTCCCGAGCAGTCACTTCGTCTTCAAATTGAGCAAAGACGCAGGCTCCTGTGCCCGTCATTCTTGACGGCGCGTATTCTAGCAACCAGCCGAGCGCATTGGCAACCTCGGGGTGGCGCTTTTTCACCAGTGATTCGCAATCGTTTTTCCACTCGCCTTCCAGCAAGTTGTCCAGCGCCATTTTCGGCGTGGCTCTCGGCAGGTCCGGATCCTGGAATACGGCCGCGGTCGCTACATGGCAATCGGGCTTGAGCACCAGATACCAGGCATCGGGCAGTTCGACCGGTTGCAGCCGCTCGCCCACGCCTTCGGCAAAGGCCGCCCGGCCACGGACAAACACCGGCACATCGGCCCCCAGCTGGACGCCAAGCGCTGCCAGTTCATCTTCACTCAAACCCGCTTGCCAGAGGTGGTTAAGCGCCACCAGCGTGGTTGCTGCATCGGACGAACCGCCGCCAATACCGCCCCCCATGGGAAGCACTTTCTCCAGCCGGATATGGGCACCTTGCGGGCTCGACAGGGTTGCCTGCAGCAGGCGCGCCGCCCGGATAATCAGATTCTGCTCATCCGACACCCCGGGAATGGCCGGCGTCAGGGTGAGTGTGTCGCTATTTGGTATCACCTCGAACTCGAGCCAGTCGCTGTGGTTGAGGAAGATAAACAGGGTCTGCAGCTCGTGATAACCATCGGGACGACGGCCATTGACGTGTAAAAACAGGTTGAGTTTGGCCGGTGCCGGCCAGCGTGTGGAA
The DNA here is from genome assembly GCF_963878965.1 of Aeromonas sp. HMWF015. Classification (NCBI taxonomy): domain Bacteria; kingdom Pseudomonadati; phylum Pseudomonadota; class Gammaproteobacteria; order Aeromonadales; family Aeromonadaceae; genus Aeromonas; species Aeromonas sp. HMWF015. The sequence continues at coordinate 9,138 of NZ_CAWNZT010000115.1, forward strand.
GCCATTAACGTGCAAGAGTCCATTGGTTGATCTGAAGCTTGAGGCGGCTGTTCTGGCCGGTCATGGTCAGCTGGTGCGGCAGGCGGTAGCCATCCTGATCCCGATAATCGCCATAGACGATCTGCCACTGGCCGTCGCGCACGCTGGCCAGACTGCTGTCGGGGTTGAGTTCAAACTCCGCCTGACCCGGCAGCCCCTTGATCCACTCTGGCAATCCCGCAACCGGAATATTCCAGCCGGTCAGCTGATAGATGAGCGCTTCGGCATCCTGGCTCTGGTGGCGATTGCCGTCGCTGTCGAGCAGGGTGATCTCTCCCTTGCTGCGGGAGAGCTCCAGAATGCTGGTGCCAATCAGGCTGGTGAGGTTGAGGCGATAATCCTCCCCATCCTGCTGCCAGTTGAGACGGGCGCTGCCCTTTTGCTGTGGCGTGATGATGGCCATCTTGCCGGATAGCTGCCAGTGGGTCAGCTGCTCGAGACGGGTCCGCTCCTGGTTCCAGTTCACCTGGTCACGCTGGGGCTGGGTGGTGGCACAACCGGCCAGTAACAGCAGGCAGGTGAGGGTAAAAATACGTAGCAGCAAGAGACGGCTCCAGAGAGAGGAATTTGCCACAGTATACGGGGCGGCCGTATTGCTTTTAAAGACTTACCCTTTCTCGTACAATTGGCAGCCTTTGCACCCAGCGTATGAAATGATCGTCGCCCACTCATGAGTTTGCTTGCCCTCGGAATCAACCACAACACCGCCAGTGTCGCCTTGCGGGAACGGGTCGCCTTTGGCCCGGACTGCATCGATCGCGCCTTGCGTGAGCTGGTGAGCCAACCCGGTGTCAGCGAGGCGGTGATCGTCTCCACCTGCAACCGGACCGAACTCTATTGCAATCTGGAGGAGGAGCGGCAGGAGCAAGTGCTGCGCTGGCTGCAACAGTTCCACGGGCTGGACGCGGCCGAACTGGTCACTGCCATCTATCAGCATCACGATGAAGAGGCGGTGCGCCACCTGATGCGGGTGGCGTGCGGGCTCGACTCGCTGGTGCTGGGGGAGCCGCAGATCCTGGGGCAGATCAAGCAATCCTATGCCCACGCCCAGCAGGCGGAGTCGTTGAAGGGAGCGCTGGAGCGGTTGTTCCAGAAATCCTTCTCGGTGGCGAAAAGAGTGCGTACCGATACCGAGATTGGCGCCAGTGCCGTGTCGGTGGCCTTTGCCGCCGTCAGCCTGGGTCGGCGGATCTTCTCCGATCTCTCCCAGACCAAGGTATTGCTGGTCGGGGCGGGGGAGACCATCGAACTGGTGGCCCGTCATCTGCGCGAGCAGAACGTCACCAAGATGATGGTGGCGAACCGCACCCTGCAGCGCGCCCAGACTCTGGCGGCCGAATTCGGCGCCCAGGTGATGACGCTCGAAGAGATCCCCGACTATCTGCACGAGGCGGATATTGTCATCAGCTCGACCGCCAGCCCACTGCCCATCATCGGCAAGGGGATGGTGGAGCGCGCGCTGAAGGCCCGCCGCTTCAAACCCATGTTTCTGGTGGATATTGCCGTGCCGCGCGACATCGAAGCCGAAGTCGATGAGCTCTCCGATGCCTATCTCTACACGGTGGATGATTTGCAGGGGATCATCGAGCAGAACCTCGAAACCCGTAAACGGGCTGCCGCACAGGCGGAAGTGATCGTGCAGGAAGAGCGCGACGAGTTTATGGGCTGGTATCGCGGCCAGAGCTCGGTCGACCTCATTCGCGATTACCGCCATCAGTCCCAGCAAGTGGCTGATGAAGAGTTGCAACGGGCCCTGCTGGCATTGGCGCAGGGCGAGAGTGCCGAACAGGCGCTCAAGGCGATGGCCCATCGCCTCACCAACAAATTGATCCACGCGCCGACCCAGGCGTTGCGCCAGGCTGCCTCCCAGGGGGATCAGAGCGAGCTCTCCCGCTTGCGGCAGGCGCTGGGGTTGTCACAAGAGCCATAATTTTCGGGCAACCTGCCGGTTGTCCCGTCCTCCATTGAGAATGCAAGAGTTATGAATCCGTCACTGATCAGAAAGCTGGAAGGCCTCATCGAGCGCCACGAAGAAGTACAGGCCATGCTCGGCGAGCCGGATGTGGTCTCGGATCAGGATCGCTACCGCGCCCTGACCCGCGAATATGCCCAGCTGGAAGATATCGTTCACGCCTTCCAGCGTTACCGTCAGGCGCAGGATGATCTTGAGACCACCCAGATGATGCTGGAGGAGGATGATGCCGACCTGCGCGAGATGGCGCAGGAGGAGCTGCCGCTGGCCAAGGCCAATCTGGAGGCGCTGGAGCAGGAGCTTCAACTGATGTTGCTGCCCAAGGATCCCAAGGATGACAACAACTGCTATCTGGAGATCCGCGCCGGTGCCGGTGGCGACGAAGCGGCCATCTTTGCTGGTGACCTGTTCCGCATGTATTCACGGTTTGCCGAGCGTCAGGGCTGGCGCGTCTCCATTGTCAGCTGCAACGATGGTGAATACGGTGGCTACAAGGAGGTGATCGCCAAGATCGACGGCGAGCGCGTCTATGGCCGTCTCAAGTTTGAATCTGGTGGTCACCGGGTACAGCGGGTGCCGGAGACCGAGTCTCAAGGCCGGGTGCACACCTCCGCCTGTACCGTCGCCGTGCTGCCGGAAGTCCCGGAAGCCGAGCAGATCGAGATCAATCCTTCCGACTTGAAGATCGACACCTTCCGCGCCTCCGGTGCCGGTGGTCAGCACGTCAACAAGACCGACTCGGCCATTCGTATCACCCACCTGCCGACCGGTCTGGTGGTGGAGTGTCAGGACGAGCGCTCCCAGCACAAGAACCGCGCCAAGGCGATGTCGGTGCTCTCAGCCCGACTGCAAGCGGCCGAGGATGAGCGCCATCGCGCCGCCGAGCAGAGCACCCGCCGCAATCTGGTGGGCTCCGGCGATCGCTCCGAGCGCATTCGTACCTACAACTACCCGCAGGGTCGCCTCTCCGAGCACCGCATCAACCTGACCCTCTATCGCCTCTCCGAAATTTTGGAAGGGGATCTGGACTGCGTCATCACCCCGCTGGTGCAGGAGTATCAGGCCGATCAGCTCGCCTCGCTGGCCGAGAACAACTAATGCAAATGGTGATCCGGCAAGCTCGCATTAAGTGTTGTGCTCATAAGGTGGAGTGGCACTGATGCAGATCCAGCAGGCCCGCGCCCATATCATGACCGTGCTGGCTGGCGGGGAATCCCCCCGCGCCGACGCCGATGTACTGCTCTGCCATCTGCTCGGGTGTCGTCGCAGCTATCTGATGACCTGGCCCGAGCGTGAGCTGGATGCCGCCCAGCAGGCCACTCTGCAGGGGTGGCTGGTCCGTCGTCTCAATGGCGAACCCATCGCCCATCTGGTGGGCGAGCGGGAGTTTTGGTCGCTGCCCCTCAAGGTGAGCCCGGCGACCCTGATCCCGCGCCCCGATACCGAGGTGCTGGTCGAGCAGGCGCTGACCAGAATCCCGCAAGGTCCTTGCGCCGTGTTGGATCTCGGCACCGGCACCGGCGCCATCGCGCTGGCGCTCAAGTCCGAGCGGCCCGAGCTCGATGTGTGGGCGGTGGATCGGATGGCGGATGCCGCGGCGCTGGCCCGCGAGAACAGCTCCGCACTGGGGTTACCCATCGAGGTGCGCGACGGTAGCTGGTTCGAGCCCCTTGGCGAGCCGGATCGCGACGAAACGCCACGTTTTGCGGTGATTGTCTCCAATCCCCCCTATATTGATGGCGCCGATCCCCATCTCGAGCAGGGTGACGTGCGCTTTGAACCCCGCTCGGCGCTGGTTGCCGATGACGCCGGGCTGGCTGATATCCGCCACATCGTGGCCCACGCCCCCGCTTATCTGCTGACCGATGGCTGGTTGCTGCTGGAGCATGGCTGGGATCAGGGGGAGGCGGTGCGTCAGTTGCTGCGTGATGGCGGCTACCGCGAGGTAGCCACGGTGCGCGATTACGGGGATAACGGCAGGGTGACGCTGGGCCTCTGCCCGCAGCGCTGACGGTTCCTCACTGTTACACGGCGGGTTGCCTGTGCGCCCCCATGCAAGGATTGAATATGGTTTTTGTGCTCAAACACCTGCACCTCACCCTGATTGCCGGGGCCGTGCTGATGTTTATGCTCCGCTTCTACTGGGTACAGACCGCTACTGGCCGTGCCTACAGCACGCCGGTGATGAAGGTCAGCGGCTGGCTCAACGGTCTGGTGGTGCTCTCCGGCGTATTGCTCTGCATGGTGCTGGATCTCAACCCGCTCAATAACGGAACGCCCTGGCTCAGCGAGAAGCTGATGGCCATTCTGGTGCTGGTATTTCTGGCGGCGATGGCGCTGCGGCTGGCCAAAAGCAATCTGGTGCGCTGGTGCTCCTTTCTGGGGGCGCTCGGCTGGATCTACTTTATTGCCAAGTTGGCAGTGCTCAAACAGACGAGTGTGTTCGGCTAAGGCATGAAGAGAATGTTACACATAGACGAATGGACCGATTTCGAAGCCCACGACATCACCGAGCTGGCGTTGTCGGTCAGTGACGAAATTTATGGCTCAGTCGAGGAGGGGATCCGCGAGTTGAACCTGCTGGACGAGTGGCTGGACGAGCAGATCGAAGAGGGCACCTGCGACGAGGTGCGCCAGCAGTTGCTGCAGGGCTTCTACCACAGCCTCGGTTTTCATGGCGACTGGCAGGACTATTTCTCTGCCAACAACTGCGATCTCAATCAGGTGTTGGTTCAGCGCAAGGGGATCCCGGTCAGCCTCGGTATTCTCATCATCCAGCTTGGGCGCAAGCTCGGGCTCGATGTAGAGGGGATCTGCTTCCCCGGCCACTTCCTGGTGAGCTTTGCCGGTGGCGAGGGGGAGGTCTATGTCGACCCCTTTACCGGCGACGAGCTGAGTCTGGCCCGCATCGAGCTGCTACTGCGCGGTGCGCTGGGGGACTTGGCGACCTTGACCCCCGACTACCTGCAGCCCTCCGGCCAGTGGGAGATCATCGAGCGGTTGCTCAACGTCAGCAAGGGGGCCCTGCTGCGGGAAGATCGTATGCCCGAGGCACTACGCTGCAGCGAGCTGTTGTTGCGGATGAAGCCCGGCGATCCGCTGGAGACGCGGGATCGCGGCTTTATCTACGAGCAGCTCGATTGCCCGCGTCAGGCCGCCGACGATTTTGAATATTTTATTGAACAATGCCCGGACGATCCGGTCGCCGATGTGCTGAAAGTGCAGCTGGCCGCGCTGGATCTGAGCCCCAAGCCCCTCCATTAAGGGCGGCTTGAAACTGAAACAGAAGAATATCAAGGCCGCTGCGTCCGGTCGCAACGGAGTAACTTGGCTTCAGGCCCTTTTATTAAGGATGTCTTAGATGGAACAGAAGAATATCAAGATCAACCAGATCGACGTTGCCAATGACAAACCGTTCGTGCTGTTTGGCGGCATGAACGTGCTGGAATCCCGCGACATGGCGATGGCGGTGTGCGAGAAGTACGTGGAAGTGACCAGCAAGCTGGGCATCCCGTTCGTGTTCAAGGCGAGCTGGGACAAGGCCAACCGCTCTTCCATCCACTCCTACCGCGGTCCGGGTCTGGAAGAGGGGATGAAGATTTTCCAGGAGCTGAAAGCGACCTTCGGCATGCCGGTCATCTCCGATCTGCACGAACCCCATCAGGCCAAGCCGGTCGCCGAGGTGGTTGACGTTATCCAGCTGCCCGCTTTCCTGGCGCGCCAGACTGATCTGGTGGAAGCCATGGCCCGCACCGGCAACGTTATCAACATCAAGAAGCCGCAGTTCCTGAGCCCAAGCCAGATGAAGAACATCACCGACAAGTTCGAGGAGTGCGGCAACGATCAGCTGATCCTGTGTGAGCGCGGTGCCAACTTCGGCTACGACAACCTGGTGGTGGACATGCTGGGTCTGGGCGTGATGAAGAAGAGCACCGGTGGCTATCCGGTGATCTTTGACGTGACCCACTCCCTGCAGTGCCGTGATCCGCTGGGTGCCGCCTCCGGTGGCCGTCGCGAGCAGGTGACCGAGCTGGCGCGCGCCGGCATGGCGGTCGGTCTGGCCGGTCTCTTTATTGAGTCCCACCCGGATCCGAAAGTTGCCCGTTGTGATGGCCCGAGCGCCCTGCCGCTGGAGAAGCTGGAAGGCTTCCTCAAACAGATGAAGGCCATCGATGACCTGATCAAGGGCTTCGAACCTCTCGATACCTCGGCCTGATCCCGACGCTGTCATGCCTGATGAAAATGCCCCGCAATGCGGGGTATTTTTATATCTGCCATATTTAGTTGAAGACTCAAATTAATCTGCGAGCAAACAATTATTGGTTGTCGTGGTGTTAATGGTGTTAATTTTGTTGTGTGATTGATATCTCTTAATTGTTTTTTATTACATGTAAAGTGGTGACCGTAGTAATGCAGAAACAGCATGGATCGGGTGAGGTACGCAGATATCTCGTCCGGCTATCTGCATGTTTATTGCTGCCATAACAATGTGCAATTAAATTAACAGGACGTTAATAATGCGAAAGAAACTATTTAGCAGCCTCTATTTTCAGGTATTGCTCGCGATTACCCTCGGGGTATTTCTGGGGCATGTCTATCCGGAACTGGGCGCCGATATGAAGCCCCTCGGTGATGGCTTCGTCAAATTGATCAAGATGATCATCGCCCCCGTTATTTTCTGTACCGTGGTTACCGGCATTGCCGGGATGGAGAGCATGAAGGCGGTCGGCAAGACCGGCGCCATTGCTCTGCTCTACTTCGAGGTGGTCAGCACTATCGCCTTGATCATCGGGCTGTGTGTGGTCAACCTGCTGCAACCGGGTGCCGGTATGAACGTCGATCCGGCTGCGCTGGATGCCAGCACCATCTCCGCCTATGCGGAGCAGGCCAAGTCCCAGGGCATTATCGCCTTTTTACTGGATATTATTCCGGGCAGTGTGATCGGTGCCTTTGCCAGCGGTAATATCTTGCAGGTGTTACTGTTTGCTGTGCTGTTCGGCTTCTCCCTGCATCATATCGGTGAAAAGGGACAGATTATTTTCGGCGTCATCGACAGTTTCTCCAAAGTCATATTTGGCATTATCAATATGATAATGAGACTGGCGCCGGTCGGTGCATTCGGGGCAATGGCATTTACCATCGGCAAATATGGAGTAGGTTCACTGGTACAGCTGGGCCAGCTTATTGCCTGCTTCTATCTCACCTGCCTCTTCTTTATCTTCATTGTGCTGGGCAGCATCGCTAAAGCCTCAGGTTTTAGCATCCTGCGTTTCATCTCCTACATTCGTGAGGAGTTGCTGATCGTGCTGGGGACCTCCTCTTCCGAGTCGGTACTGCCGCGGATGCTGGACAAGATGGAGAAGCTGGGTTGCCAGAAATCGGTGGTGGGGCTGGTCATTCCGACCGGGTACTCCTTTAACCTGGATGGCACCTCCATCTATCTGACCATGGCGGCGATTTTTATCGCCCAGGCTACCAATACGCCGCTGGATCTGTTCCAACAGATCACCCTGCTGGTGGTACTGCTGATCTCCTCGAAAGGGGCGGCGGGGGTGACTGGTAGTGGCTTTATCGTGCTGGCGGCGACTATTTCGGCGGTTGGCCATCTGCCACTGGCTGGTTTGGCGCTGATCCTGGGGATCGACCGTTTTATGTCCGAAGCGCGGGCGTTGACCAACCTGATCGGTAACGGGGTTGCCACCGTGGTGGTCGCCAAATACTGCAAGCAGCTGGACGAGAAGAAAATGGATGCAGTGCTCGGCGGCAAGGTCGGGCAACTGGAAGCGGACAGGGCGTAAGCGCTGTTCCACCCCGCACGGCCGCGTTGGCTGGTGCGGGGGCAATAAAAAAACGGCCAATCGGTCGTTTTTTTGTGCTGATACCGCAAGTATCAGCTTTTCACTGCAGGGCGCTGATTACAGGCTCTGGGTGAAAGTACGGGTAACCACGTCACGCTGCTGTTCCGGGGTCAGGGCGTTGAAACGCACTGCATAGCCGGAAACGCGGATGGTCAGCTGCGGGTACTTCTCCGGGTTTTCGATAGCATCTTCCAGAGTTTCGCGACGCAGCACGTTGACGTTCAGGTGCTGGCCACCTTCAACAGCAGGCTCAGCCTGAACCGGCAGTTCGCGGTATTCGAACTGACCCAGGTCAGCCAGTTGCACTTCTTGATCGGCAGCGAAAGCATCGCCTTTGACGCAGATGCAGCGAGCTTGTTGCTTCTCTTCGTCCAGCAGCCAGAAAGAGTTCAGCAGAGCGGTGTTGGCGGCCTGGGTGATTTGAATGCCTTTGATCATGGTATGACTCCTCAATGGGAACGCGAATCCAACTGTAAGGAAATTACCCTGATGTATTTAAGCTACCGTCGATGGCGATGACTTAAAGGGCCCTTGCCTTACACCTTTTCTTTGATGGGGTCATATATACCACGGTGGTAATATTACCAAAATTGATCCAGATCAATAAAATCCGACAAAACGCCATTTCAATGGGATTAAATTCTTGAGTTGAATCAAAAATAGGTCATTTTTCTGATTTTGTAAGATATCCAAATTATGCATCTTTTATCTCGTTAATGTAGTAATTTAACTACATCTTTTCGGCTTTTTCTGAGGTTAATTGAGGGGTTGGCTACACTCAGCAAAAAAAGCGAGGAGAGTGCCGGGTGCATAATGGGTGGCGAAAGTGGGCATGGCTCGCCCTGTTCTGTTGCTGGGCAAGCAGTGTTGCGGTGCGGGCCGAGACGGTGCGTATTGCCGTGGGCGAGTGGCCGCCCTATATCAGTGAGTCGCTGCCCAATCAGGGCTTTCTCTGTGAGGTGGTGCGCCAGGCCTTTGCCGAAGAGGGGCTCGATGTCAGCTTTCACTTCTATTCCTGGGCCGAGGCTTACCGACTGACTCTGGAGGGGCGCTATGTGGTCACCATGCCCTGGTTTCGCTCCCGCGAGCGGGAGCAGCTTTTCTATCTCTCCGCCTCGCTCGGCCATTTCACCACTCGCCTGATAACGTTGACCGGTACACCCGTGGTCAATCTGGGTGAGCTGAAACACGAGCCGGTCGGGGTGACCCGTGGCTACTTCTATGGCGATGGTTTTGCCGCCCGCCAAGCCGGGCTCACCCTCGAGTGGTCAGATTCCGATGAGGAGAGCATGGGCAAGCTGCTCGACGGGCGGATCCACTATCTGGTGATGGATGAGCAGGTGGCACAGACTCTGTTCCAGCAGGCACTCGTTCGTCATCCCCAATCGCTGTCACTGACCGGTGCCGCCGACCCCATCTGGTCGCAACCGGGATACCTGCTGATGCGCAAGGCCGATCCCGAGGCACGCCGTCTGATGCTGCTGTTCAATACCGGCCTGCGCAAGCTGGAGCGCTCGGGGCGCCTCGCCAGGCTCTGGAAAGCGTGAGCCACGGTTGCGTCTTGCGGGCTGGCCCCCTATCCTGAGCCCTTCGCCGTATCAAGTGAGGAGGCCGGGGTGCTGACCTGGAGTGATGTGATTGGCTCTGAGAAAGAGCAGGACTATTTCAAGAGTACGCTGGCAACTGTCAGAGCCGAGCGGGAAGCGGGCAAGGTGATCTATCCGCCAGCCACCGATGTGTTCAATGCCTTCAAGCTGACCGAGCTGGATCAGGTCAAGGTGGTGATCCTGGGCCAGGACCCCTACCACGGCCCCAATCAGGCGCACGGTCTCTGTTTCTCCGTTCTGCCCGGCGTGCGTACGCCCCCCTCACTGGTCAACATCTATAAAGAGATGCAGCGTGACCTGCCAGGTTTCGTCACACCCAATCACGGCTTTCTCGAATCCTGGGCCAAACAAGGTGTCTTGCTGCTCAACACTGTGCTGACGGTGCAGGCCGGTCAGGCCCATTCCCATGCCCATCTGGGATGGGAGACCTTTACCGATCGGGTCATCGAGCAGATCAATGCCAGCTGTCAGGGCGTGGTGTTCCTGCTGTGGGGTGCCCACGCCCAGAAGAAGGGACGTTTCATCGACCGCCAGCGCCACTATGTGCTGACCGCGCCGCACCCGAGCCCACTCTCTGCCCATCGCGGTTTCATCGGTTGCGGTCACTTTAGCGAGACCAATCGCTTGCTGGAACAACAGGACAAGAGTCCGATAGAGTGGAAATCTGTCTGCATCCCACTTGATTGAGTGCAAAGTTCGGGCGACAAATGACCGTATACTCAGGGACATAAGATTAATTCAGAGCCAAGGAGTGCCCATGTTATCCAGTCTGCACAAGGATCATCTCAACATCGCCCGACTTTTGGAGCTGCTCAAGCACAAGCTGGCAGCCATCCGTGCCGAAGAGCCCATCAGCTATTTTCTGGTGCGCGATGTCATCGACTACCTGCGGGAGGTCTCTGACAAGTACCACCATCCCAAGGAAGACCTCATCTATGACTACTACCTGAAATATCGGGTGGTGGAGGGGGAGGTTGCCAACCGCCTGCAGGAGGAACACGTCAAGCTGCTGGAGGCCGGGGCCGATCTCAAGGAGATGGTGGAGATGATCCTGATGGATGCGGTGATCCCCCTCGATCAGTTCACTACCAAGCTGGAGCGCTTCGTGGAACTGCAAGAGGCACACATGAACTATGAAGAGGGGGTGATCTTCCCCCATCTGCGTGACTCCCTGACCGAGGATGACTGGCGTCATCTGGAGCAAAACTGGCAGAACCGCGCCATTGGCGACCCCCTGTTCGGGGCTGAGGTGAGCCAGCACTTTCAGGCACTGGCCAAACGCCTCTCTTTGCCGCTCACGAACGGCTAAGATGAGCCCGAACCCGCAGCGCGGCGGGTATTGTGTGAGTGCAACTTGAGTGAAAACAGAAAGGCCTCCATCTGGAGGCCTTTTGCATGGTGGAGCAAGCTTACGCCTGTGGTTTCAGGAAGTTGCGATAGAGCATATAGAGGTGGGCCGAGCTCCAGCTGAAGTTGCTGGCCCCCTGCATGGCGCCGGTCTCCGGATTGTAGTTTTCGCGGATGGGGCCGCTGCCCGCCAGTCCTTCGGCATTGTTGAACAGCTTGTTGACCAGTGCCTCGGCATCGCTGCGATAGCCGTAGTTTTCGAGCCCCTTCACCCCGAAGTAGAACTGATCGAGCCATACCCGGCCTCGCCAGTAGATATTGGGGTCGTAGGCCGGGTTGGTCAGCGCGGCTGTGCCCAGCGGGATCTTTGTGTTGAACTCCTGGGCGTTGAGCATCACCTCGCGCACCCGCGCCGCTTTCTCCTTGTCGGCGACTTCTGCCCAGAGCGGGCTCCACCCTTCCGGGCCACGGCCGCGGGCGGTCAGCAATTTGCCGACGCAGCCGTTGCCGTCAGCAACATCCCCCTGAGCAATCTGACGATCGTAATAGAAGCCTGATGCCTCATCGAACATGCAGCTATTGATGTAACCAGCCAGCTGGGTCGCGCCATCGCGGTAGCGGCTCGCGTCGTTCGGCTTGCCAAGCAGGTCGGCCATGTCTGCCAGAATGCGTTTCTCTTTGGCGAGGAAGGCGTTGAGCTCCACTGACTCCTGATCGATGGAGAAACCGATCAAATCGCCATTGTCCTGATGGTTTTCAAAGAAGGCGACGTTCCAGTCCTGACGTGCCTTGGCCAAATCTCCGCCATAGGTCTTGTCGGCATAGCGTTGCAGCTGGCCCGGTTCGATAAAGCCGAAGCGGGCGGCGTTGTCCATGCCGGACTCCCAACCGGCGCCGTGCTGGGCACCGATATCCATGTCGCTGTAACCGCCCACGTTCAACACCTGTTGATAGAGCGGCATTCCGGCGCAGGCATACCAGCCATCCCCCTCACTGGTACAGCTGGAGAGATCCAGCCCGGCGGGAATACCGTTGAAGTACTGCACCTTGAAGGTGATATTGCCGTACTCGTCATTGTGCTCCACATGCTTGGTGGCGCCATATTCGATGATGCCGTTGCGGTTGTTGTCCCGCGCGCGGTACCACCAGTCGTGGTAGGCCTGCAGCTTGGGATACATCTCGGCGATAAAGGCCTTGTCCTTGGTAGCGCTGTAGATTTCCCAGATGGCCCAGGCGGAAAGGGGCGGCTTGGTGTCGCGCTCGTTCCAGTTGCCGCCATCGCCACCGCGATCCGCCAGCTTGTTGTAGAAGACGGCATCGATCACCATGCCCGCATCCTGCGGTCGCACCGGATCATCCGGCTGTACCTGATAGTCATACATGGCGCGCACGTTGTTCTTGGCCACCTCAGGGTTGAAGTGTGCCATGGCATAGGCGTGCTTCCAGCTGTCCCAGGCCCAGACTCCGTCGAACCAGCGGGCGGTATTGGAGGGGGTCACACCGTCGTGGAGGATGGCGCCAGCCGGGGAGCGCCAGTTGCCGTTGAGGGTCTCCATCGCCTTGACGGCGATGCGACGCTCCGACTCGGGGATCCCCTGATTGGAGAGACCCTTGGCAAGGTAGCCCTCCCAGCGGCGGATAGAGTCGGCAAAATAGCTGGCCGGGTTGGCCAGCAGGGCCTGACGGCTCTGCTGATGGCGGCTGGCGTCATCTGCGGAGTGGAGATAGCTCTGCAGGGTGTAGATATCCTCGCTCCCCTTGGCGGTCAGGGTAATGCTGGCGTCACTTTGGTAGCCCAGTGTCTTCTGATCGAGGGTGGTGCGGCTTGGCAGGGTGCGGTCGATGCGATAGCGGGCGCTGCCGCTCTGCATGATGTTCCAGGTGCTGCGCAGTTTGCCGAACTGGAATTCGATTCCTTTGTCGCTCTCGCTGATGGTGCGAGTCCAGCCTGGATATTTGCTGGCAATCGTATCCTTGGCATCCCATTGATTGAGCAACTCGCCCTGCCAGTTGAGGTTGAGGGTGAGCGGTGCATCGGTCTGATTGATGAGTCGGGTGCGGATAAGAGCGGTGCGGGCATCGCCATAACGCAGCTCCAGCTCCAGCGTAAAGGGCTCGAACTCGAAGCGTTGCACCAGTGCACCGGGAATGGCGTACACCTCCTGCTTGCGGGCGCTGGTGAGCGGGAACGGGCGGCCGCTCGCATCGCTCAGGGTGAGCTTGTCCAGCTCGCTGGCAAAGAAGAGGCTGTACTCCTCCGAGATGACCATGGGGCCGGTAAAGCCCCCCCACTCCTTGTCGCTGGCAGGCAGCAGGAAACCGTGCCATGCCCCCAGATCGAGCAGCGGGTTGTATTTGAGGTTGGAGTAGCTGTCAAAGTCGCGGAATTGGGTCGGTGTTCCCCGACGGTCGATCACGTCCTTGTACTGGATGGCCTGCTCCGGTTTGGCGACTGTGCTGCTTTCTGTCTGGTTATCGTTGCAGGCAGTCAGTCCGAACAGGGCTGTGCCGAGGGCTACCGAGAGTAAAGTTTTACGAAACATTGCTCGCTCCAATTCCGTTTATGTAGGTTAAAAGGAAGATTTTTTACGCTTATTTTTAGTGAAAAGGTGTTCAGTAGCCATTGTATGGCAAGGGAAAAGGGAGCGTTGGCGCGAGATCACACTCTGAAGAGGCGGCAATGTGAGCTGGATCACCGGGTTACATCAGGTTACATAGAACTTTCTTTAAGTAATATTTTACTTTTCGTTGCTCGCCAATCTGGCAGGGCAGGTGTGCAGGTATTGGTGAGGCGTCAGGCCAAACTCCTGTTTGAAGCGGGCGGCAAAGCGGCTGGGGGAGTCATAACCGCAGGCGAGGGCGACCTCCAGCGGGGTCATGCCCTGTTGCAACAGGTTGAGGGCGTGGCTCATGCGCACCTGAGCCAGCAACTGGCGAAAGCTGCGACCTTCGGCGGCCAGCTTGCGCACCATGGAGGCGCGGCTCATGGAGAAGTGGGGGGCCACCGCCTCCAGGGTGTGGTCGATGCCGGGTTCCACCGCCAGGTAGCGTGCCAGCCGCTCTGCGAGGGTCATGGTGCTGGCGGGAAAGAGCAACCCGAGGGCGTTGGCGGCCCGCAGCTCGGCATAGAAGCCGCGCAGCAGTTCGGCCTGTGTTGCTTCGCTCAGTCCCCGCTCGGCCATGGTGCTGATGAGCTCAAAGCAGAAGGCGAGCCCGGGGGTGACCTTGACGGCGGGTTCCTCCAAGTTGGCGTGGGAAGGGGCTGACTCGGCCAGCCATTCTGGTGGTGGCGGAGTGAGCAGCGTGATGGCGTGGGAGCGAAACTTGCCCTGCTCCGGCTGATTGACGAAGGTGAGCTGGTGGCCTGCCGGGATCAGCAGCCACCGCTCCCTGTCAAACGACAGACGTCGCTCGCGCCACCATAGTTGCTTGCTCCCCTGGGTGACCCAGATAAGGGTCGGGGCATAGATGAGCACCCGGTGCAGGGGCTGCTGGCGGATCCCGAGATAGTGGCTCTGTTGCAGCAGGGAAGTGCTCATCTGGTTGGCTCCTAGGGGGTGACGAAGGTGGCTGTCAGGGTGGCTTTGCCGAGCGCCATGCTGTTGAGCATGTAGCCTACCATAGCGGGCGGGGTATCAGCCTTCACCTCGAGATCATGGGGCAGGGCCCATGCGGTGAACTGATAGCGGTGCATGCCGTGACCTGCGGGCGGGCAGGGGCCGCCGTAACCCTGGCTGCCAAAGTCGGTGCGGATCTCCAATCCCTGCTTGAGCTTGCCGGAGGCATTGCTGGCCAGCTCGCTCTGGGTGGCAGGTAGGTTAACCACCAGCCAGTGCCACCAACCGCTGCCGGTAGGGGCATCGGGGTCATAGGCGGTGATGGCAACGCTTTTGGTGCCAGCCGGCAGATCCTGCCAGCTCAGCTGGGGCGAGTGGTTGTCGCCGCTGCAGCCAAAGCCGTTGAAGCTGAACTGTTTGGCCATCAACTGGCCTTCGTGAATGTCCGTGCTCTTCAGGGTCATGGCAAAGGCTGGCATGGCCGTCAGGCAGAGCAGTGGCAACAGGGCACTCTGTTTGAGCAATTTCATCGGGTGACTCCTCGTGTGGTAACGGGTTCACTTTAGCGAGGGTGAGATAGGATTTTGTTGCAGAACGACTCAAGGTGAGGTCGATTGGTGAGTTAATTGAGCCTTTGGGTGGTTTTTATGGCGATAAGGTAAAAAGCAGCCATAAAAAAACCGGCATCAGGGATGCCGGTTTTTTGTTTGACGATGAGAGGTGCGGCTTAGCGCAGGATCATCTCGTCACGGCCCGGGCCGACGGAAACCATCGGAACCGGTACGCCGAGCAGCTCTTCGATACGCAGCACGTACTGCTGGGCCGCTTTGGGCAGCTCTTCGAAGGTGCGGCAGCCGGTGATGTCTTCGCTCCAGCTTTCCATCTGCTCGTAAACCGGCTTCAGGGCAGCGGTTTGCGGCCAAATCGGGTTCTCGGTGTGGGCACCTTCGTAGGCCACGCAGATCTTCAGATCCGGCAGACCGGTCAGGCAGTCCAGCTTGGTCAGGGCCACTTCGGTGGCGGCTTGCAGCTCGACACCGTTCTTGGTGGCGACGGCGTCGAAGTAACCGACATCACGGGGACGGCCGGTGGTGGCACCGAACTCGTTGGTGATCTTGCGGAACTCGTCCTGGTTCTCCATGGCGGTCAGCAGGGTGCCGGTACCGACAGAGGAGCTGAATGCCTTGGCCACAGCGATGACGCGCTCCGGGCGCAGACCCGGCAGACCGCCACCGATACCGGCGTAGGCGCCAGATACGTGGGAGGAGGTGACCCAGGGGTATTCGCCGTAGATCAGGTCACGGCCAGCGCCCAGCTGCGCTTCGAACAGCAGGGTCTTGCCTTCCGCCTGCAGCGCTTTGAGCGGCATGCTGACGTTGCAGACGGCGTCGATCCAGGGTGCAGAGACTTCCAGCAGCCAGTCAGCCATCTCCTGGGCAGTCTGGGTGAATTCGAAGGAGGGGTAGATAGCCTTCATCTGTGGCAGTTTCCAGTCCAGCATGAACTGGATGCGCTCGACCAGCACGTCCGGCTGTTTCAGCCAGCCGACCAGGATCGCTTTTTTCATCACGCGATCGCCGTAGGCAGGGGCGATGCCCTGACGGGTGGAGCCATAGGCGCCGTCACCCAGACGTTGCTCTTCCAGGGTATCTTCCAGTGCGTGCAGCGGCAGGCAGAGGGTTGCGCGGTCAGAGATGGCCAGCTTCGGAGTCACGCCGGAGGCTTTGACTTCGTCGAGCTCGACGGTCAGTTTCTCGGGGCTGATCACCATGCCCGGGCCGAGGACAACCAGGCAATCCGGGTTGAATACGCCACTCGGAACCTGGTGCAGCTTGAAGGTGCCAAGGTCGTTGACCACGGTGTGGCCAGCGTTGTTGCCGCCCTGGAAGCGAATGCTGGCGCCAGCTTGACCTGCCAGATAATCCACGATGCGGCCTTTGCCTTCATCACCCCAGTTAGCACCTACGACTACGATAGACGACATGACTCTTTCTCCTAAGACGTTAGGCGTCCATCCTAGGAGCCTGATGCGGATTAGAAAAATTAATTATCTTTATAATTCCGATAAGAGAACCATATAATTATGGCCAATTAAACGGCAAACCGTCCGATTTTGCCTGGCAAGCCCCGCACCTCGCGGGTTGAGGGACTCTTATGCTGGATATTCACTGGCTGCAAACCTTTGTCACCCTGGCCCGATTGCAACATTTTGGCCAGACCGCCACCGAGCTGCACATGACCCAGCCCAATGTCAGCCTGCATATCAAGCGGCTGGAGCAGGCGACCCGGGTGCGGCTGATCGAGCGCAATCCGTTTCGCCTGACTCAGGCAGGGGAGCGGCTGCTGCAAAGCGCCGAGCGCACCATTGCCGAGTTGCAGCTCTGCCAGTCCGATCTCAATGCCCTCAACCAGCTGAGTCAGGGGACGCTGGCCATCGCCGCCAGCGACATCATCTCCCGCCTGCTGCTGATCCAGCCGTTCCAGCGCTTCAAGCGGGAGTTTCCCGGCATCGACCTCACTCTGTTCAACACCACTTCGGATCAGGCGGCCGAGCTGGTCAAGGCGGGCAAGGCGGATCTGGGTTTTGTCATGGCGCAAAAGCGCAGCGAGCCGCTCTTCTATACCGAGCTGCAACAGGTAACCTGGTGCGCGCTGGGGCACGGCCTTGCCCGCTGGCAGGCGCGGGCGGTGGCGGGAGAGAGCGATCCCCTCGATGAGCCGACCCTGATCCTGCTTGGCCATGACACCCGCACCCGGGCCCTTATTGATCCCTCCTTGCCGCTGCTGGCGCTGCCACCATGCCGCATCATGGAGGTGGGTAGCGTGGATGCCCAGCTGGACTGGGCCGAAGCCGGGTTTGGCGTCGCCATCGTGCCCGACTTCTCCCTGCATCCTCGCCTCAACCTCACCGCGCCGGTCACCAGCCTCGGCGACTTTCCCGGGACCAGTCTGGGTTATGTGGTGCGCCAGAATCAGGTGTTGTCGCGGGCCATCAAGCAGTTACTGCACTGGGTGGAGGAGGAGATCCAGAAGCCCAACCCCTATCTGACCCGGGGGATGGAGCCGTAGCTGTACGGCAAGGTGAACAGGCCAATCGACTTCGCCACTATCGAACGCATATCAATAATCAGGGCAGCCGAGGCTGCCCTGATGCGTTTGTGGGTGCTGACCACTCAGTGCTGCGGCGGTGTGGCTGCACTGGTGGCAGGGGAGGGAAGTGTATCGGTTTTATTCTGCGGTGGGGTTTCGCCACTCACCGCGCTATTGGCAGGCTGGATTGCCTGCTCTTGCGGCGTAGTGGCCGCAGAGACGCTCTGTGGCAACTGAGTCGAAACGGCAGCCGATGGTGATGGAACTGTTGACGCTGCGGCAGAGGGAGCCACTATTTCCCCCTCGGTGGTCGGCGTAGCAGTGAGCTCGGGGGTGACCTCGAGCGCCTCTTCGGGCAAGGGATTAACCTCTGTGGCCTCTGTCGCCTCTGTCGCCACTGCGGCACTGCTGGTGGCGGTCGCGTCAGAAGGCGCTTCAAGGGGGGCTGTCATCCCGTTGGCGGCGCTCACCTGCTCTGTCGTGGGCACCGCTTCCGAGGTCGATGGTGCTGGTGTTAACGGCTCCGGTGTCATCTGTTCCGCTGTTAACTGCTCGGGAGTCAGTGACAAGGGAGCTGGCGGTTGATCCGACATCCCCGCATGGAGGGGCAGTTCGGTTTGCGCCTGCAACTGCTCGGGGGTCACCTTGCTCAGGGCAGGATGCAGCCGACTGAACTGTTTGACCCGGGCCAGCAGGGTATCGCGCACGGTACGGACGATGGGGTCCGGCAGGCTGGCCAGCGCCACCAGTTCGGCACTCATCCCGATGTTGTTGATGGCGGTGGTCTGTCCCGGATAGAGGTTGGCGGCGATGCGGCTGCGCTGGTAGTAGGGGTGTTGTTTGAGCAGCGTGTCGATCTGCTCCCCTTCGATGGG
>NZ_CAWNZT010000115.1:27492-49839 GCF_963878965.1 Aeromonas sp. HMWF015
GACCGGCCACCACAAAAGCGGCATCCAGCGAGCCATCGCACAGCCCTTCCAGCGGTTCGCTGTCCGACTTGAGTTGATAGGCAGCAAACTGCCCGGGTTGCCATCCCATGGCTGTCATCAGGGCCTGGCTGGTGATCTGCTCACCGGCGCCCTTGTTGCCCGGATAGACCCGTTTCCCTTCGATATCTGCCAGGGTGGTGATGCCGCTATTGGGTGCGGCCAGCAGGGTCAATGACTCCTGATAGAGGCGAAACAGGCTGCGCAGCTCATTGTTGGCCCCCTGCCCACTGAAGGGACCGGTGCCGTGCAGGGCGTGGTGCAACACATCGGATTGCACCAGTGCCAGCTGTACGTCCCCCTTGTCGAGTGCCTTGATGTTGGCCATCGAGCCACGGGTGCTCTGCACGGTGCAGCTGTCCCCATGCAGGGCATGGCCGGCATTGAGCACCCGACAGATGGCGCCACCGGTCGGGTAGTAGACCCCATTGAGCGGGCCCGTTCCGATAGTCAGCGCCTGGCTGCCAAAGGGGAGCAGCGCAGAGAGTGCACAGAGTGGGAGCAGAAGGTGATGCAAGATCCGTAGAGACATAATTGACCGTTGACTGAGTTGACCGCTGGCTGATGACACAGGGGAAAAAGGGATGGGGCTTGCCCATCCCGTTGCTGGCTGATCAGGGCTTGTTGTTGAGGATTGCCCGCTCCATCCGCGCCAGCGCGTCGGTCAGCCGTGCCCTGGTGCAGCCGAAGTTGAGCCGCACGAACTGACCGTCGCCAAACTGGGCGCCGGGGGAGAGACCAACGCCGGCCTGCTCGAAGAAGGCGATAGGATCGGCAAGGCCAAGGGCGCTCACATCGATCCAGGCCAGATACGTCGCCTGATGGTTGGCCAGCTTGACGCCGGGCCAGCGGGCAACCGCCTGCTGGATCAGGGCCAGATTGGCCGCCAGATAGTCGAGTTGCTCGGTCAGCCACTGTTCGCCACCCTCATAGGCCGCTTCGGCGGCGACAAAGCCCAGCAGGTTGACGTCGGCGCTGATGCCGCGCATCGCCTGTTGCAGCCTGAAGCGCAGACGGGCGTTGGGGATAATGGCGAAGGAGCAGCAGAGACCAGCGATATTGAAGGTCTTGCTCGGGGCCATCATCACCGCGCAGCGCTCGGCTGCTTGTGCACTGATGGCGCCGTAGGGAATGTGGCGGGCATTCTTATCCAGCAGCAGATCGCAGTGGATTTCATCGGAGCAGATCACCAGATTGTGGCGCGCAGCGATGGCATCGATGGCCAGCAGCTCGTCACGGGTGAAGATGGTGCCGCCCGGGTTGTGGGGGTTGCAGAGCAGCAGCAGATCTGCGGCGGGAGCCTGATGCTCCAGCTCTTCAAGATCCAGCACCCAGCGACCGGCTTCTTCAATCATCGGCACGGTAAGCAGGGGACGATCATTGAAGCCCGGCGCCTGCAGGAAGGGGTAGTAGACCGGCTTGGGGGTGATGATACCGCGGCCATGCTGGCTCCACGCCTTGCAGGCAAGGTTGAGCCCCGGCACCACGCCGGGCAGGAACACCAGCCATTCGGGCTCGATGGCCCAGCCATAGCGGGTCGCCATCCGTTCGATAATGAGTTCGATCAGGCGCGGCGAGGGGCGTGAATAGCCGAAAATGCCGTGGGCAACCCGTTTGGTCAACGCCTCGATCACGGACGGGGGGGAGACAAAGTCGGTATCGGCAACCCACATGGGCAGCACATCCTGACCCTTGTACTTGTCCCATTTCAGGCTCATGGTGCCACTGCGGTCTACTTCCTGATCAAAATCAAACATGCGAACTCCTTGTGCTGGCAGGATGGGCTTTCACTCTACGGGGTCGCGGCCTCCCTCGCAAGGCGCACACCCGCTTATGCCATCCTTGAGCCCGCTCTTGATAGTGACATAAGATAGGCGCCGAATTTTCATACGGCTGCCGCCCGTTAGCCCGTATCGTCCTTCCAATCAGTGGTAACCCTATGAGCTTGTCGATAGCGGCGGTCAAACGCCCGGACCCCGTCTCTCTTTCATTTCTGGCTGTGACCTTCATGACCGGCGTCGCGGTGGCACTGCAGGTGCCTACCTTAAGTCTGTTTCTGGCCGAAGAGGTGCAGGTGCGCCCCTTTCTGGTCGGGCTCTTCTATACCATCAATGCGGTGGTGGGCATTCTGGTCAGCCAATGGCTGGGCCACCGCTCCGACAACAAGGGGGATCGCAAGCGACTGATCCTGCGCTGCTGCTTTGCCGGGGTGGCGCTCTCCTTGCTGTTTGCCTGGAACCGCAACTACTGGCTACTGGCGAGTCTGGGGGTCATGTTGGCGGCGCTGGCGGCCACTGCCAGCCCCCAGTTGTTTGCGCTGGCGCGGGAGTACTCCGACAGCCGCAACCGACGGGCGGACATGTTCAGCTCGGTGATGCGAGCCCAATTTTCGCTGGCCTGGGTCATAGGCCCGCCCATCGCCTTTGCGCTGGCCATCGGCTACGGTTTTGAGCTGATGTATCTGGCCTCGGCACTCGCCTACCTGCTCTGCGCCCTGGTGGTGTGGCGCTGGCTGCCCTCTCTGCCGCTACCCAAAATGGCCGAAGAGACAGAGCGGGTCAGCAGCTGGCGGGATCCGGCGGTGCGGGCGCTCTTTATCGCCTCCACCCTGATGTGGACCTGCAACAGCATGTACCTCATCAATATGCCGCTCTATATCACCCGGGAACTGGGGATGGATGAGAAGCTTGCCGGCATCCTGATGGGTACGGCGGCGGCGCTGGAGATCCCCTTCATGCTGCTGGCGGGTTATTACACGGCGCGCTTTGGCAAGCGCCCCATGATGTTGCTGGCGGTACTGGCTGGCGCGGCCTTTTACACAGGTCTGGTGACCCTCACCGATCAATACGCCCTGATCGCCTTGCAGCTGTTCAACGCCATCTTCATTGGTATCGTGGCGGGGATCGGCATGTCTTATTTTCAGGATCTGATGCCGGGGCGGGCCGGGGTAGCGACCACCCTGTTTGCCAACAGCATCCGCACCGGCTCCATCATGGCGGGGGCCATCGCCGGTGTGGTGGCGGAGGTGTGGAGTTTCCACGGGGTCTTTATGGTTGCGCTGGGATTGGCACTGGTAGCACTGGCCGCCAGCTGGCGGGTGCCCAACGTCTGACGGGGGGCTGGCTGTTATTTGTCGTGCTGGGGCTGGGCGTGCGGGAGCAGCGATGATTCGCCCTGATATTCGTTGCGCAGGCAGCGCAGCAGCAGCTCGGTCGCTGGGCCGAGGGATTCGGGGGAGAGGGTCAGCAAGTAGGTGTAGAGGTGGCGCTCGTTGCCGCTCTCCAGATCCAGCTGTATGAGTGACCCTTCTGCCAGCTCCCGCTCTACCAGATGGCGCGGCAGCCAGGCATAGCCGAGGCCAAGGCGCAGCATGGCGAGCACTTCGTGGTAGTGGGTCGCCTTCCAGCCGGTGTCATCCGCATCGTTCCAGTCCACCGAGCGGTGAATGGGGGGATGCAGGCTGATCTGGTTGTGGCCGGTCAGCACATCGCTGCGGATGGCCCCCTCCTCCTGTGCCAGCGGATGGCTGGCGGCGCAGAGCGGCAGCAGGCACACCTCGTCCAGCAGCAGACCGGTGCGATCGCCGGGCAGGTGCTCGGAGAGCATCAGATCCCCCGGTTGCAGGGCGTTGAAGTGGCAGTGAATGCGTTCGTGCAGGTTGACCCGGCAACCCCGGCTGCGGGGATAGAAGCTGGCCAAGGCCCGATAGAGGCGATCCCTTGGTTGCAGCGCCGAGACATAGAGGTTGATCTGCGGCTCCCACTGCCGCTCCAGGTTGTTGGCCAGATTTTCCAGCTCTTCCACCTGTTGGCTCAACTGACGGGCCCGCTTGAGGAAGATCTCGCCCGCCGGCGTCAGCACCGCCTTGCGGCCGCGCACCTCCAGCAAGGGCACCCCCAGACTTTGCTGCAACTTTGCAACCGCATGATTGAGGGAGGACTGGCTCTTGTTCAGCGCCTCGGCCGCCTGGGCGTAGCCGCCGCAGTCGACCACCGCCTGAAAGATCCGCCATTGCTCAAACGTGCTCTTGGGACGAAACATAGTTCAACCTGATTGGAGATAGGATGGTCAGTGGTTCGAACATGGAGCCTGTGCCCCCTATTCAATTTAACCCTTGCCGCACAACACTCTGGGTATTTTATTGATTTATTTGGGCTGGGCCACGCAACTTGTTTATTTTGGCTGAGCCACAAAGGTCTGGCCGGTTTTGCCGCGGCTGTCGGACCCCATCAGGTAGAGGTAGAGCGGCATCAGGTCGGCCGGGGTCTTGAGGTTCATGGGATCTTCCGCCGGGAAGGCGCTGGCGCGCATCTTGGTGCGGGTACCGCCCGGGTTGAGGGTATTGACCCGCACACCGGTGTTTTCCAGCTCGTCGGCCAGCACTTCCATCATCCCCTCGATGGCAAATTTGGAGATGGCATAGGTGCCCCAGTAGGCGCGCCCCTTGCGTCCCACGCTGGAGGAGGTGTAGACGATGGAGGCATCGCCCTGCGCCTTGGCGGTCTGGCGCAGCAGCGGAAGCAGCGCCTGGGTCAGCAGGAATTCCGATTTGACGTTGACCTGCATTACTTCGTCCCACTCCTTCTCCTGAATGTGTTCAAACGGAGAGAGGGTGCCGAGCAGACCGGCATTGAACAGCACGCCGTCGAGGCGGCCAAACTGCTGGGCGAAGGTTTCGGCCATGCCGCGGTAGTGGGCGGCGGTGGCCCCTTTCAGATCCACCGGCACGATGGCGGGCAGCGGATAACCGGCCGCTTCAATCTGGTCATACACGGCTTCGAGTTTGGCGCTGGTGCGGCCGAGCAGGATCACGGTGGCACCGTGAGCGGCGTAGGTGAGGGCGGCTTCGCGGCCGATCCCGTCGCCGGCACCGGTGACCAGAATGACTTTATCCTTGAGCAGATCGCGGGGTGCCTGATAATCGAGCATGACAACTCCTGTTAACAAATTCCGGCCATAAGTGCATGGCAATCGGCGCCAAGTGTACTGATCCGTGCGCCCGTTTGACCAGCCAGCGGCAAGAAAAATGTGAAGAAAATAGAGAGGTTGTGATGCTCGGGTTGGTTTTTCCGGGCACTGGCTGCGATTTTTTGCGCGCATTCGCCAAACTCCCTAGAATGTGACGAAAACCGATCCATTCTGGAGTCCATCGTGACATTTCTGACCGAATATGGCCTGTTTCTGGCCAAGACAGTGACCTTCCTGCTGGCCATCGGCGCCATCATCCTGATGATCGTCAGCACTCGCCAGCCGAAAGCGCGCAAGGGTGAGCTGGTGGTGAGCGATCTCTCGAGCGAGCTGGAGCAGGGGCAGTTTGCGCTCAAGAGCGCGCTTGCCAGCAAGGCTGAGCGCAAGGTGCTGGAAAAGCAGCAGAAAGAGGAGCAGAAAAAGCGCGCCAAGGCCGGTGATGAGCGCAGCCGCCTGTTCGTGCTCGACTTCAACGGCAGCATGGATGCCAAAGAGGTGGCCTCCCTGCGCGAGGAGGTGAGTGCGGTGATTGGTGTCGCCCAGCCCGGCGACGAGGTGCTGCTGCGGCTTGAATCCGGTGGTGGCGTAGTGCATGGCTACGGCTTGGCCGCTTCCCAGCTGCAGCGGCTGCGCGATCGTGACATCAAGCTCACCGTGGCTATCGATAAGGTGGCGGCGAGCGGCGGCTACATGATGGCCTGCGTGGCGGACAAGATCCTGGCTGCCCCCTTTGCCATCGTCGGCTCCATCGGGGTGATCGCCCAGATGCCGAACTTCAACAAGTTGTTGAAAAAGCACGACATCGAATTCGAGATGCACACCGCCGGTCAGTATAAGCGCACCATCACCATGTTCGGTGAGAACGACGATCTGGGGCGCGAGAAGTTTCGTGAGGAGCTGGCGGCGATCCACGAGCGCTTCAAGGCCTTTGTGGCAGAACACCGCCCGCAACTCGATATCGATCAGGTCACGACCGGCGAGCACTGGCTGGCGAGTCAGGCCAAGGGGCTGGGGTTGGTGGATACCCTCTGCACCAGCGATGACTACCTGCTGGCGCAGGCCAGCCACCACAAGGTGATCGGCATCAGCTATCGCAAGCCAAAAAGCCTGACCCAGAAGCTGGGGCAGCAGGGCGCGCAGGCGCTGGAAGCCGGACTGGGGCGGCTGTGGCAGCAGAGCCCCTGGCGCTAGCCAGAGGGAAATCCCGCGATAAAAAGGCCAGCCGATGCCCACCGGCTGGCCTTTTTGCATCCGGTTGCTCCTTGCTGGTGGGCGAGGGTTGTTTCTATTGAGGCCCTCTGTTACAACTGAATGCTTTCCCCGTTTATGACAGGATCTTGTGGTAAGAGCTGCGGGGCATGGAGCATAGCGATGTCATGGAGCACCTTCAGGCAATTTACCCCGCTGGTCTGGATCGTCATTCTGGGCACCTTCATGGTGCGTACCAGCTACTACATGGTGTGGCCCTTCCTCTCCATTCTGCTCTATCGGGAGTATGACCTCTCGGCCACCTTCATCGGCCTGCTGCTGGGGGGCTCAATGGCCCTCTCTACCCTGGTCAGTTTTTACGGTGGCTGGCTCTCTGATCGCTTCGGGCGGCGCAGCATACTGCTGGCCGGTTGTCTGGTGGCGATGCTCTGTTTCGGTCTGCTCGGTTTTTCGCACGAGGTGTTCTGGCTCGGGGTCGGGGTGATGGGCAGCGGCCTATCGTCGGGACTCATCGATGCCCCTGGCAAGGCGTTGATGGCTGACAGTCTGGCCTCGGCCAAAGCGCGGGAGCTGGCACTGCACCTGCGCTATTTTCTGCTCAACCTGGGGGCCGCGTTGGGGCCGCTGCTCGGGGTGACCCTCGGGATCAACGCCCAGCAGGAGACCTTCCTGTTTCTGGTGGTGAGCTATCTGTTGTTGGCGCTAGCCTTTGGCTTGGGATTTCGCCGGGCTGGCAGCACAGGCAAGCCGGGGACTGCCGGGCCCGGCTTACGGGATGCCATCAAGGTGTTGCTGGCGGATCGCGCCTTCCTGCTGCTGGTGATGGCCAATCTCCTGATGGTGCTGGTCTACTCCCAGTTTCACTCGCCGCTGGTGCAATACCTGACCCGGGCCGGTATGCCGCAGGTGGCCGAGCTGGTTGCTCTGCTGGTGGCGACCAATGCCCTGACCGTGGTGCTGCTGCAGTTTCCGCTGCTGCGGTTGTTGTCACGCTGGCCGGTGCGGGTACGGCTTCATATCGGCATGGCGCTCTTTCTGGCGGCCCAGCTGCTCTTCGCGCTGGGGGACCCGATGGTGCGCAGCCACTGGTTTGGCGCCGTGCTGCTGCTCAGCATCGGCGAGACCATCCTGTTCCCCCTGCTCAACGTGCTGATCGACCAGATGGCCCCCACCCACCTCAAGGGAAGCTATTTTGGCGCCAGTGCACTGGCCGGGTTGGGAGGGGCCGCAGGTGCCCTGCTGGGCGGCTGGATCCTCGAACAGTGGAGCGGCCAGTTGCTCTATGTGCTGATGGCGCTGCTTTGTGTGGCGATTTTTGCGCTCTATGAGTGGGGGGCCAGAGTACAGCGTCCCGCTGCGGCCACGTCTGTGGTTGAGCGGAGCTGACCCGGTTAACGCGGGGATCTGTGATGCTGAATGTTCAGTGCGTGCTACCCGGAGTCTTCTCTTTGAGCGCCTTCTTGGCTGCGTACATCCTCTCGTCGGCGAGCCGGATCAGGTTTAGCCCGTCGTCGTAGTGCTCCGGCCCGGTCTGCACTATGCCGATACTGAGGGTGAGATCGCCCAACTGCTCCTTGACGGTGTTGACCAATCGTTTGAGATAGATATCCCGCGCCTGACTCTCGTTGCAGTTGGGCAGGATCAGGCAGAACTCATCTCCGCCATAACGAAAGCAGCTGTCTTCGGCGCGAAAGACCTGACGGATGCAGTGGCCAACGATGCGCAGGATCTCGTCTCCGCGCTGGTGACCCTCGGTATCGTTGATTTGCTTGAAGTTGTCGATATCGAGATAGGCGATGGCCATGGGTTCGGCACGGCGCTGACAGGTGCGCAGGCTCAGCAGCAACAGCTCGTTGAGGTGGCGAACGTTGAGCAATCCGGTCAGAGCATCGGTGCGGTTCAGCTCCTCCAGTTGTTTGGTACGCTCGCGTACTTTCTGCTCCAGACTCTTGGCATAGTTCTCAGACTTCTCTCTGGAGGACTCTATTTCCGACACCAGACTGCGAATATAGGTTTCGAAGACCAGGGTGATGTCGAACAGAAAGAGTTTGTCCAGTGCCGCCAGCATGGCGAGGCGCTCCGGTTCATCGTGGAGTTGCTCGAACATATCTTCGATAAGCAGGGCCTTGAGGGTGTTGATGGCGGCCAGATAGAGCTTGGGTTCGACCCCGATCCGCTTGTGAACAAGCCCGATCCGGAGCCGGTTGTTGACGTACTCCAGATCGTAATGGCCGCTGAAGAGATCGAGCACATAACGCCGTTGCGCGGTGCGCAGCCGGATGAGAGTGTCGGCATCGCCGATCAGCAGGGCGATTTCGGTGATGGCTGTCTGTTGCTGGTAGAAGCGATCCACCAGGGCATCGATCCGTGGCTCTATCTTGCTGCAGTAACTTGCCAGCCGCGCCACATCCTGTTCATTGAGCAGCAATAACTCCTTGCGATGAGCAATCTCGAATTCGGTGATCCTCATCTGCTCAAGCAGAGTCTGTTCGGTCGGATTCATCGTCGTCCTCGCTCTATGGCTGGGCGTTGTGCTGTCCGTGAGGTGGGACAAGCAAGAAAGAGTCTCAATTGATAGTATGGTCAGTTGGACTGGTGGCGCGCGCAATGCCCCCGCGTGGCGGGGGCCATGGAGGGTCATGTGAAGGCTAAAGGGGCAAGAGATCTGGAGGGGGTGATCAGAAGGTCAGCACCTTGTCGGCAGCCAGGGTCCACTGGGCCAGCATCGGCAGGGTGCCGACCTCAATGCCCTCGATCAGTGGCAGGGCGGTGATGCCACGGGCATCGGTGCAGGTCTTGCACAGGCGAATGGTGACGCCTTGTGCCAGCAGGATCTCCAGCATCTGGCGCAGGTTGTACCCTTCGGCCGGAGCCTGACCGGCCAGCGCAGCGCTCACCGCATCTGACATCAGGAACAGCTTCAGGCTGGCACCTCCCTGTTCGTTGAGGGCGATAGCGAGACGCAAGGCGTTGAACAGGGATTCGCTGCCATAGGGGGCCCCGTTGGCAATGACCACAAATTGTTGATTCATAACAGACTCCCGATTGGAAAGAGCGCCATTGTAGAACCAACAGGGTGGCAATAGCGTGATGTTGCACAACTTCTGTCGCACCTTTTTCCCGCTTGCTTGACCCTGCCGCCGATCGAGGTTTTTATGGTCAGCTCGCAAACAAGACCGGATGAATCGAGATGTGGAAAGTATTGGGAGCCGGCTTGCTGCTGTTGGCGGGTCAGGCCTTTGGCAGTGAGGCGGTTGGTTGCAAGGCCCGTCTGCAGGCCGTCAACGACCAGCTGGTGTTTGCCAAAGCACACAACAATGCCGGGCAGATTGCCGGGCTCGAACAGGCAGCGCGCAATATCAAGGCCAACTGTACTGATGAAGGTCTGCTCAAGGAGCAGAAAGAGCGGGTTAACAAACTGCGCGGCGAGGTGGACGAGCGCCTGCTCGAGCTGCAGGAGGCGAGAGTCAGTGGCAAACCGGAGAAGATTGCCAAGCGGCAGGCCAAGCTGGAGGAGTCCCAGACCCGGATGCTGGAGGCCCAGCGTGAGCTGGACAAACTGATCCGGCTGGTCGGCAAGTGATGGCCAGCCGCTGCACGCAGGATCAAAAAAGGCCGATTGCTCGGCCTTTTTTTCGTTTTACGGTCTGTGCATCAGCTACTGCCTGTGCATCCGCACAAATTTTTCCATCAGCTGATCTTCGGTCTCCACATGAGCGGGATCCCAGATGATGCAGTCGATAGGGCAGACACTGATGCAGGTCGGCTTCTCATAGTGACCGACGCACTCGGTGCAGCGACTGGGGTCGATCTCGTAGATCTCCTCACCCAGGCTGATAGCCTGGTTGGGGCACTCGGGATCGCACATGTCACAGTTGATGCACTTGTCGGTGATGAGCAGCGCCATCTCAGGCCGCCGTGTGCGGGTTGCGGGTATCCTGGCTGTCGCCCAGATTGCGCAGCAGGATGCCGTAGTTCACATCCAGATCTTTCGGGACCGGCACATAGACCACGTGACCGTTGCCCGGCGCGGTATCGATAAGCTCCCCTTTGCGGTTCTCCATCTGCTCCAGATTGAAACGGACGTTGCCCTGCGGGGTCATCAGCTCCAGGTTGTTGCCCACCAGGAACTTGTTCTTCACCTCGACCTCGACCATGTCACCTTTGCGACCGGTGATCTCGCCGACAAACTGCTGGGTGTCGGAGACGGAATAGCCGTAGTCGTAGTTCTGGTATTCGCTGTGGTTGTGACGGCGCAGGAAGCCCTCGGTGTAGCCGCGGTGGGCCAGATTTTCGAGGGTGCCCATCAGGCTGCGGTCAAACGGACGACCTGCCACTGCATCGTCGATGGCCTTGCGATAGACCTGAGCGGTACGGGCGCAGTAGTAGAAGGATTTGGTGCGCCCTTCGATTTTCAGGGAATGAACGCCCATCTTGGTCAGTCGCTCGACGTGCTCGACCGCGCGCAAGTCCTTGGAGTTCATGATGTAGGTGCCGTGTTCGTCTTCGAACGCGCTCATGTACTCGCCCGGGCGGTTGGACTCTTCCAGCAGCACTAAGGCATCGGTCGGTTTGCCAAGGCCTAGCGTGTTGTCCGGACGCACTGCGATGGGCTCCTGACGGTGGACGATCTGGCCCACGTCATCTTCTTTACCTTCGTGCACCTTGTACTCCCAGCGGCAGGAGTTGGTGCAGGTGCCCTGGTTGGGGTCACGCTTGTTGATATAGCCGGAGAGCAGGCAGCGGCCGGAGTAGGCCATGCACAGCGCCCCGTGGACGAACACCTCCAGCTCCATCTCCGGTACCTGCATGCGGATCTCTTCGATCTCGTCCAGCGACAGCTCGCGGGAGAGGATGGCGCGGGTAAGGCCCATCTGATGCCAGAACTTCACCGTGGCCCAGTTGACCGCGTTGGCCTGCACCGACAGATGAATGGGCATATCCGGGAAGGCTTCGCGCATCATCATGATAAGACCGGGGTCGGACATGATCAGCGCATCCGGCTTCATCTCCACCACAGGGCGCATATCGCGGATAAAGGTCTTGAGCTTGGAGTTGTGGGGCTGGATGTTGGCCACCACATAGAACTGCTTGCCCAGCGCATGGGCTTCGTTGATGCCCAGCTGCAGGTTTTCGTGATCGAATTCGTTGTTGCGCACCCGCAGACTGTAGCGGGGCTGACCGGCATAGACGGCATCGGCGCCATAGGCATAGGCGTAACGCATGTTCTTGAGGGAACCTGCGGGGGAGAGCAATTCTGGTTTAAACATGGCGGACTCTTTATATCTGATTGCAAATCAGGACGATGCCACCTGATGGCATCGTAGTGGTTGAGTTGCGGTGCAAGATGCCCTTCGAGAGGAGGCTCAATGCAGCGCGACCCGATGACGGCATATCCGGGGTTATCTAAAGAAGATGCGCCGGATATTCGGGGTGCGAGATTGTACTCGCCCCCACGTCATCATGCAATTTGGCAGGAAATTGTTGGCTGTGCGAGCCAATAGGATGCCGATATGAAACAGCCGCTCAGGCCCAACGGGAGAGGGGGGCGGGCATGGCGTAGACGTAACCCTGTTGATAGTCACAGCCGAGCTGGTCGGCAATCTCTATATGGGTCTGGTTTTCCACCCCTTCGCACACCACCTTCATGCCGAGTCGCTGCAGGTACTCCACCAGTCCGGTCAGCATGCGCAAGGCATGGCTACTCTTGACCGCCTGTAGCAGCAGGGAGCGATCCAGCTTGATGATCTCGTAGGGGAGCGCCATCACTCGCTGGAAGTTGCACTCCTGGGTGCCAAAGTCATCGCAGGCGATTTGGGCACCGTGGCTGCGCAGTACCTCGATCAGGGCCAACTCCTTGCGCTCTAGCGGGGCGTACTCCACCACCTCGAACCAGATTGCGATATCCAGCTTGCGGGCCTGCAAGAGAGTGAGTAACAGCAGGTTCTTATAGGTAGGGCTCTCAAAAGCAGGGTTGAGGTTTATCGAGAGGGAGCAAGGAGCATGGCGTGCCAGCACGGGCAGATCACGCCAAATGGCTCTGAGCATAACGATATCCACATGCAGGTACTCTTCATTGCTGAGAGAGGGAAAGTCTATTCCTTGATAGCGTTGCTGGCGGGGTTCCCAGCGTCTGGCCAGCGCCTCAAAGCCGATGATCTGGCGATCCCGGTCAACAATTGGCTGATAAAAGGGCACGGCAATGTCCGCTGTCGTCAGGGATACCACGTCACTGACCGGAAACTCTTCTTTAAACGCAAACATGGCTCTTCCCTGTTGACGGATATGGCTTCGGATAATAGGGGATAATGTTGAAAGCTGGCTGTAGGAATCGTCTGATTGTTTGCGGGAAAAATATTTTGGTAGCATCAGATTATTCCGATTAAGTCCGGAGTGTTGACTGTTTAAACTTGCCTCAATGACGACTCGCTGAGCCAAATATGATCATTGGGCGATAAACGTATATTGACTATATTGAATATATTGACGTCATCTATTTTGCAAAGCCTGCTATGAAGGCGCTACTCTCAATTGTTTTTACAGTGTGATTACCATTCATGAATAAAATTTTAATTGTATTGCTGCTTATATTCAGCGGCAGTGCCTTGGCATCGCCGGATATTAGCGTTGGTACCTTATATGACTATATGTCTGCAGAAAAAACGACTCTGCTCAAGCGGGTTAGAAATCTTGGCGATGAGTCGGCCTTTGTCAAAATAACGCTAGCCGAAATTGTATATAGTGCCGATGGTATACCCAAGGAGCGGGAATTACCTGAGGAGGGCGTTCGCCAGTTGGTGACCAGTCCATCACGGCTGATTATTCCAGCTGGTGGCTCACAGGCTACCCGCTTTATCTATATGGGAGAGCGGGAACATGAGCGTTATTTTCGGGTGCGTTTTGTACCGGTCAAACCACAGGGTGATGAAATAACCGAATTGCCACCACGACAGCAAATTAGCGCTGGGGTCAGCATCATGACCGGTTTTGGCACCATTCTGTTTGTGGCCCCCAAAGAGACCCGTTATGACACCCGGATTGACCGTGAAAATGGTGTTCTCTATGTGGAGAACCGGGGCAATGCCACCGTTATTCTCGATTATCTGGAACTGTGTGGCGAAAAAGAGAGGTCATGCAGTCAACCGGAGAAGATGCATCTGCTGCCCGGCGTTAAAAAGCGGGTTAGTCAAGAGGCAACCCAGACGGTTCGTTTTGAACTGATCGAAGGGAAAAAATCGGTATTCAGGGAGTTCAAGCTCTGAATCTCGATATATCACAAGAACGACAATCACACCTGAAGGAGTGGCTATGAAGATGTTATCGCTTTTTCCCGCCCTGTTGTTGGCGAGCGGTTCGCTGATGGCGGCCGAGCGTATCGAGCATACGGTGACGGTAACGGCGCAGATCCCGACTGACAAGTTTTACGTGCAACCTGTGGGAGACTGGATGAGTACCCCGCAAAAACTGACCTTCAACCCCTTTAATCAGCAGCTGGAGCCATTAGCCAAGCAGTTGGAGATGAAGAGCACGCTTGGCTCCATCAAGGGTTATCTGGTCTATCCCGCCACCATGGCCAGCGGCAAGGAGAGCATCGGTTTGACGGTCAAGGTCGGAGGTGTCGCACTGACCACCACATCCACCGAGCTGTTGACCCAGGCGGATGCCAATACCGGCAAACAGGTCGGGCTGGAGGTTATTCCGGCCGTGGCACCAACTGGTGGCTACAAGCCCGGCAACTATCAGGGGATTGTCAGCATGATGTTTGAATCGGAGGCACCGCCTGCTCAAGGCAGCTGACATGAGTATGTGGGGGTCATCAGACCCCCTTTAATTGAGATCCCAGGCATTCAGGTTGCATTTCATGGTTCGTTATCTTCTTCTCTTGCTCGGGTCGTTGCTCTCTGTCTCACTGGCGGCGGCAGACCCGGCACTGTTGCTGCAACAGGCGCGGCAGTTGCCAGAGGGGTTTGAAGAGCACTTTTTTGGCGTTCCCCTGATGGTGCGGGTGACCGTGGACGATCGCCTGCTGGGTGATGGGGAAGTGCTGCTAGGGCGCGATAACTCGGTACAACTGCTCTCACTGGTGGATGTGCAGGAGAGCGAGTTTGACGAGGGGGCGCGTGAACGCTGGCTGACTAGGTTGGGATCGCACCTGCCGCTCGGCGAGTGCAGCCGTGCCTGTCCCGAAGGCATTGTGGGATTGCAATACAGCCTGGAGGAGTCCCAGCTCTCGGTGCTGACCGGTGAGGTAGAACAGGAGGCGCGGGATCAGCGTTTTATCGCAGTGCCTGGGGACAGCAAGGGGTTGCTGGTCCAGAACCAGCTGAACCTGGTGCAGGGCCCCCAGCGCAATGGACACTACAACCTGCAGCTGGAGGGCAGCTGGGGGCAGTGGACCCCCTTTATGGAGGGGGATGCCACCTGGCAGGAGGGGCAATCGAGTGAAGTGGGCCTGGCTCAGCTTTATGGCGAGCGGCTCCATGAGGCCAATTTTTATCGTCTCGGCTTCTTCTTTCCCTCGGCGCAGGGGTTGGTGCGTCAGCCCAACTACTACAGTGGCGCGACCCCCACAGTGCTCGGGATGATGTGGGGCAGCTCGGATCTGCTGCGCCGGGAGCGCGGGGTCCCCAGTCTGGCGCCGATCCAGGTGGCACCGGCCCGGCCGGGCATGGTGGAGATCTATCGTGATGGCAACCTGATCCAGTCCCAGCCGGTCGTATCGGGTTTGCAGGCACTTGATACCCGATCGCTGCCCGGAGGTATCTACGAGGTAGAACTGCGGTTGCTGGAGGATGGTCAGGAGACCCGCCGTTGGCGCGAAATGATCTACAAACCCTCCAACTGGCAGACGCCGGAGGAGCCGTGGCGCTTCAACCTGTTTGCCGGGCGTCAGACCCGCTGGCTGGTACGTCAAGGCGATAGCGATTTGGAGGGGGCCAGTGGCGGCGCTGCGATGAACCACCTGTTGCTTCCTTCGTTGGTGGTGGGGGCGGGTAGCCAGTATGTGGGCAGACGGACCCAGCACGCCCTCTCGCTCGACTGGGAGGCGACCAGTCAGCTTCACGGCTTTGCCTCCCTCAACCAGAGTGTTGGCATGGGGTGGGGTTACGATCTGCAGGGGATCTACTGGCATGGCAACAGCAGTCTGGTGGCCAGCCATTCGCGCAATCTGCGCAAGCAGGGGGAGGCGAGTTCAGTGTCCAGCCTGTCACTGCAGCAGTCGCTGGAAAAGTGGGGATCCCTCGGTGTCTATCTCTCTCACCAGTCTGGTCGTGGCAACGGCGCTGATGTGGGGTGGCACTACAGTGACCGCCTGTGGGGGCGTTGGGTGACCTGGGGCGTGACCCTGTTCGATCGTCCTGGCAGCGAAAGCACGGCGCAGCAGCGGGATCGCGGCAGCACATTCAGTCTGACCGTCAACCTGGGCGGACAGGATCGCCAGTTGTCGTTGGGGCTGGGCAGCAATACTTCCCGCTCGGGCGGAGCCCAGCGCAGCGCCTATCTCAATTATCAGCAGGAGGTGGACTGGGGGCCGCTGCGTCAGGTCAGCGTCGGTAGCACCCACGACAGCTATGGTACCGGTCTATCCGGTTATGGCCGCTTCGCCGCGCCCTGGTTGGGTGGCGACCTGTTTGCCCAGCACTCCTCCTATAACGAACAGGTGACTGGCGGTATCAATCTGGAGAGCGTGGTGGCACTGGGGCGGGAGGGGGATCTGGCGCTCGGTTCTCGAGAGATGGGCGACATGGGCAATGAGGCGGCGATGATCCTTGATATCGAGGCCGATGACGAGGCGGCGCGGATCCGGGTCAGCGACGATCTGGGTAGCGTACAGGCTCTGGGACCCGGTCGCCATCTGGTCTCTGTGCCCGCCTTGCAAAGTGGCGCCTTGCAACTGGAGATGGCCGATCACGAAGGGACACCACTCACCATCAAACCCAGTGTGCTTCCCTATCACCTTAATCGTGGCGGGGTTGGCTATGGGCAAGTGAATGCGGTGAGCACAGTCACAGTGATAGGTCGTCTGCTGGACGAGCAAAATCAGCCACTACGTGGCGCCATGGTCAGCAACCCCATAGGG
The DNA here is from genome assembly GCF_963878965.1 of Aeromonas sp. HMWF015. Taxonomy (NCBI): domain Bacteria; kingdom Pseudomonadati; phylum Pseudomonadota; class Gammaproteobacteria; order Aeromonadales; family Aeromonadaceae; genus Aeromonas; species Aeromonas sp. HMWF015. The sequence continues at coordinate 43,808 of NZ_CAWNZT010000115.1, forward strand.
CGGGCATTTACAGAAAATGACGGCTTCTTTGCGCTGGAGGCGAGCCGACGACAGCCGGAATTTAGCGTGGAACATAATGGTACCCTCCATTGCAATAATCCGGCTAGAGAACAAGGCCACATGGATGAGTCGGATATTATTTTATTGGGAGATTTAAGGTGTTCAGCGAGTATTACTGTAAAAAAATAATATCTATGGTTTGTTTTATTATATTTAGTGTGAGCCACTCGGTGCATGCAGAAAAGTTCAACATTATTGCTGAATACATTCCTAATAGTTATGAACACCAAGGTGGTCGCTTTATCAACAAAACATCATGCAGCATGGAATATCCATTTGAACTATATTATTGTAATCCTAAAAAACCGTTGGAAAGTTCAACTATCATTCAATTTCCTGTAGATGTTTTTCGTTCGATTAGATCTAAACAAGGAAAGTCATATTATCTGAGTTATTATAGCCTTTCAGGCCCTAAAAGATTTACTATTACTAATGATAAAGATGGGAGCTCATACGAGCTAATCATGGTACCTACACATATAGGAGTTGAAACAGAAAAAATGCAGCTACCTGGTGGTCACTATAGACCAATGAGTAGAATAAATGGTGACTGTGTTTTTTCGACGGAAAACGCATGGGGAACACCAGCTTTTTCCGAGTTACTGTTACATTCTATTATAACTAGTGCGCAGACTCGTGCAGCTGAGTGTTATTTTTATAGTCCTGAGGATGATTCTGGATATTATTGGATTGACCGTGTAATTTATGGGTTTCGCATTGAGTCACCAAATCCTCTCCAAATGTCAAATGGAAACTACACGGGTAGTTTAAAGTTTTATATTGGTAGACATCAAGACATTGATTTTGGTGATGGAATTTATCAGGGAGTACTAGCGCATGAAATTAGTGTTAAGCTGACCGTTCGTCATCAGCTTAGAGTTGACTTTCCAAAAGGAGAGATGGAAGGGCGAAGCAAAGTGACTTTATTGCCACCTGGTGGGTGGATTAATTTTGCTAATAATGGGAAAAAAGTACCTAATTTATTACATCAAAAGTTACCATTTCGACTTTGGGCCAGTGCGCCATTTACAGTAACTCTGCGCTGCCAATATTTATCTGGAACAGAATGTGGGTTAAAAAATACAAAAGGACATCAAGCAACATTAAATACATATTTTATTAATGGAAATAATGAAGAGTTTAAGATAACTACAATACCATTTAAATTTTCCCCATCGCCGGGAAACCCTATACTTAATGGAGCAAGAAATATTAAATTCATGGTCGTTGGTGATGTAGTCAAAGAAATGATGAAATACCCTGGCTCTACCTATAAAGGAGATGTCACTCTGATATTTGACGCGGCTATTGATTAACAGAGCCCGCTGCTTTTGGCATAGTCAAAAAGGGCGCTATCGCTGCTAATACCCAGTCGCTGCATGGCACTCTTTTTCTGGGTGCTGATGGTTTTAACGCTGCGATGGAGATAGTCGGCAACCTGAGTGACTGACATGCCGCTCGCCAGCAGGCGCACCACTTCACTCTCCTTGGGTGTAAGCGGGTGGGTGTCACCTTGAGCAGAGATTCCGGCATTGGCCAGCAGTGTTTTTACCGTAGGACCAATATAGCGATGACCGAGCAATATCTGGCGAATGGCATCAGCCAGTTCATTGATAACCGATTTTTTCAGTATCAGACCGTTTACCCCAAACTGAATAAGGGATTGCAAGATTGCGCTGTTCTGGATTTGGGTCAGCACAATAATGGACAGGTTTGGATAATCCCTACGCAACTGCTGGATCATCACCAGACCATCGCAGCGGATATCACCCGGCATGCTGAAATCAGTGATCAGCAGATCACAATGATGCTGTTGCAATAATTTCAGCAAGTCAGATACCTGATATGCCTCGGCGATCACTTCACAATGGGGTGTTATCTGGTCAATCAGGCTGCGGATCCCGGTCAGAATCAAGGGATGGTCATCGGCAAGAATAATCTTGAAGGACATGGATGAGCCTCTTATAAAACGGTGAATAATATTCAGGCTATCAAAACTAACATTTCTATACTACCGTGCGCACCCCATTTTTTCAGGTGCTTATATCTTTTGATAAATATATTTGAATCGTTATGCTTATATATTATTCGCTTATGTTATTAATCAAACGATTCATAATTTTTGTCTCTGTTTTTTTCTTGACGCCTGCCGTATTGGCGGAATCTGGTTCCTCTGTCCCAACGATTGAAGTGGGCATATTGGCCGGAGGGTGGGGCCCTTTTCAGCAGTGGGATGGCAAGGTCGCCGCCGGCTTTAGTGTTGAATTGATGGAACAATTGGCCAAAAAGCTGGACTACCGGATTGCCTGGCAGGTCTACCCTGACTGGGAAGCCATGTATGCCGATGCCTGCAGTGGCAAGCTGGATATCCTGCTCGACGCGTTTAACTCTGAGGTGCGCCAGTGTGTCACCTATAGCCTGCCTTACTACACCTCGCCAACCGTGGTGGTGGTGCGCCAGGACAGTGCCCTGTTTCGGGATGTGAGCCGGTTGCACTCCGCCAGCATTGCCATCGAAAAAGGTTTTCTGACCGAGAAGCTGGTGAAGCTGCATTATCCCAATGTCACACCGCGGCTCTTTGTCGATACACGCCGTGCATTGCAGGCGGTTGAACAAGGGCGAGCAGATGCCTATATCGGCAACCTACACGTGGCCAATCTGTTTATCGAGCGTCACCCTGCACTAGCAGTGGTCGCCCAGTCGCCCTTGTTGATGGAAACCCTTCACCTTGGTATTGCCAGCCAGAAACACACCCTTGCCATCCGGCTTGATACGGCCATTCAGGCGCTGACAGTCGAGGCGCGCAGTGAACTGGAGAAACGCTGGCTGGGGGAGAGTCTGGAGCCCCATTTTATGGGGCACAGTAATTTCTTGCTGCGTCCTGATGAGCGTGGCTGACTCTCGACACTGCCACCGCTAAAGCTGGGGTTACTCCCCGGCTGGGTACCCTTCTCTTACCGCGATGAGGATGGAAATACGGTTGGTTTGATGGCAGACCACCTGGCGTTGCTGCAAGAGAAGTTGGGTCTGGCATACCACAGTGTGCCGGTGTCGAGCTGGCCCGATCTGCAGCAGTTGCTGCTGCATCACGAGATAGACTTGGCGGTATTACCCACCCGCATTATCGAGCGGTTGGTGGGCTGGCATGCCAGCGAGTCCTTTGCATCATTCCCGTTGGTACTGGTGACGGCTCGAGGCAGTCTTCCGATCGGGGATCTCTCCGATCTGGCCGGTAAAGAGCTGTTGCTGACCGACAGCATGCTGATCCCCGAACTCAGGGCAATGGTGCCCGACCTGAAATTGACCACGACCCGTGATGCCAGCGAGGGGCTCGCCCGTGTTGCCGCTGGAGAAGGAGATGCCTATATCGGCAATCTGGTGGTGGTCTCCCGTCTTATCACCGAGCAGTTTGATGAACTACTCCATATCGCCGCCCCAACCCCTTTCAAGGATGAGCTAGCCGTAGCGGTACGTGAGCCGTATGGTCCCTTGCTGCCTTTGGTCAACCGGGTGTTTGCCAGCATGAGTGACAAGGAGAAACGGCAGATCCGCAACAGCTGGCTGGCGCTCAATTACAGCGAAGGGATCCCCAGAGCGAAACTGGTGCGCACCCTGCTGCCCGCCGGGGTGGCGATCACGCTTTTTATTCTCGTTCTGTCGGTGGCTTACTGGCGGCTGCGTCAGGAGATAGTCCGGCGTCATCAGGTTGAGGCAGCACTCGCCAGAGCCAAGACCAAGGCGGAGTCTGCCGCCACCCAGAAAGGGGAGTTTCTGGCCACCATGAGCCACGAAATTCGCACGCCCATGAATGGCATTGTCGGTATGGCGGAGCAGCTCACCTTTACCGAGCTGACCCAGGATCAGCGCCAGATGGTCGAGGTTATCAACCGCGGTGCCCAGGGGTTGCATGCGCTGATCGACAACGTGCTCGACTTCGCCAAGCTGGAAGCGGGCAAGATGCAGCTCGAAGAGGCCCCTTTTCTCATCCGTGAATTGATCGACAGCGTGCTGACCATGACGGTGAGCGAGGTGCATCGCAAGGGGTTGCGCGTCTATCTCTGGGCGGATGCCGGTGTGGCGGCCCGGGTAAGCGGTGATGCGCTGCGTCTGCGCCAGATCCTCTTCAACTTTGTCAGCAATGCCATCAAGTTCACCGAGCGGGGCTTTATCGAAATCTCGGTGCAATTGCTGGCACAAGGGGAGGAGCAACAGCAATTGCGCTTCGGCGTGCGCGACAGCGGTATCGGTATGAGCCCAGAGGCGCTTGGCCGGATCTTCAATGCCTTTGAGCAGGCAGAGAGCTCCACCACCCGCAGTTATGGTGGTACTGGCTTGGGGCTAAGTATCTGCCAGACCCTTGCCACCTTGATGGGTGGTGAGATCCGGCTGGAGAGTGCCCCTGGGCTAGGCACTTTCATCAGCCTGACGGTTACGTTGCCAGTGCTTGCACAGCGAGAGCCGGATCTTCGTCTCAATGGCGTGCAAGCCCATATCGATCTCCATGACGAGAAGCTGTGCCATACCCTGCTGTTGCATCTTGGTGCCTTGGGGGTAACACGAACGTCGGAGTCTGGTGATGCTCAGTTGCGTTTCACAGACCATGAGCTGGTGAGCAACGGGGTCATCCGGGTGCTGCCGCTGGCAACCCCCCTCGGTTATCGCTGTGATGAGAGGGGCTACATCCTCAACAGCAATCCCATGAGCTGGCATGCGGTGCGGGAAGTCTGCTATCGCCAGCTTGGCTTGAGCGATGGGACGGCAACGCAAGGGATCCGAAAGAGCGCGCCCATGCTGCCCTATCGGGTATTGCTTGTGGAAGATAATCCCCTCAACCAGTCGTTGGTGATACGTCAGCTCAGGCAGCTTGAGCTGAGTTGTGATCTGGCAGAGCACGGTCAGCAGGCCCTCGAGATGGTCGCGCAGCATCCCTATGATCTGGTGCTCTGTGACTGCCAGATGCCGGTGATGGATGGATATGAGTTCACCCGCAGGGTGCGGGCGGGTGAGGAGGACGAGCGGCTGCTGATCATCGCCATGACGGCCAATGTGTTGCCGGAGCATGCCACGCGCTGCGTTGCTGCCGGTATGGACGATCTGCTGGGCAAACCGGTGCTGCAGGATGCGCTGCGTCAGATGTTGCAGAAGTGGCAAATTTTACCCGCGCCAACCTTGATTGATGTCGCGGCCATGGCGGCATTCTTTGGGCAAGGTGACAAGTTGCGGCAGATGTTTCCGCTTTTTCGCCAGGAGCTTGAACAGTCGATGACACAGGAGCCTCTCGATGACAATGGATTGGCCAATTGGGTACATCGTCAGGCGGGCACCATCAGTATGATGATGGCGCCGCAGCTGGCTGAACAGGCATGGCGATTGGAAGAAAAAATCCGCCAGTTTGGATCGCCATCTTGTAGTGATGAGGTGACAAGATTTCGTGCCCAATTACAGCAAATCATCGGTGAACTGACGCTATTGAGCGAGAGAGATGGGTACTCAGTTATCGAGGGAGAATTGGAGTAAGGGGAACTGTTCACTCATAAAATTGCGTGGGGTATGGCCATTGCCTGCGGTGGCCAGCCACTCCCAATCCAGTTTTGGTGAGCCGGCTTTGAAGCGCTGATAGGCTACGCCCTGATGGATGGTCAAAAAGAGGGTCGTGGGGAGTCCCAGCTTGTTGCTGTAGCGCACCATCAGCTCGCCCTGATAGTCGTTGCTTATTCTGACTTTGAGCGCCTGCAGTGTCAGACCGGTTGCATGGCCATGCTCGTCCCAGACTTCAAACATGATGTGAATACTCTGATGTTGATGCTGCCACAATCAGCGATATTGAATGCAGTTGCAACTGTCAAATCTGACACGCTCGGGGGAAAATCGGGAGGAGGGCAGAAAGCGAAAACCCGGCGCGAGGCCGGGTTTTCTTGAATGATGGTGGAGGGAGAAGGATTCGAACCTTCGAAGGCAGAGCCGTCAGATTT
>NZ_CAWNZT010000115.1:49849-50060 GCF_963878965.1 Aeromonas sp. HMWF015
TCCTGATTGTCACTACATTTGCACTTGAATGGTGGAGGGAGAAGGATTCGAACCTTCGAAGGCAGAGCCGTCAGATTTACAGTCTGATCCCTTTGGCCGCTCGGGAACCCCTCCACAGGGGCAAAGCATATATTATTCGGCCATATCAATCGGGAAAATGGTGGAGGGAGAAGGATTCGAACCTTCGAAGGCAGAGCCGTCAGATTTACAG
>NZ_CAWNZT010000115.1:50070-58313 GCF_963878965.1 Aeromonas sp. HMWF015
CCAAGTGCGAGGCGCATACTAGCAGATCCCCAGCGTTTGTGAACCCCTGACAGGCTGATATGGCAGTAAAAAATGACTGTTCGTTGTTTTTTGATACAGCAAGCTCAAAATTCAAACTTATCAGCTAGTTGTAAGCTGATTTTCTGCACAAACCAGCACAGTACAGCTTGGCGAGCGTGGTGAAGAGGAGGCCAATAGCAGAAGACCGCCTGCGTCGGCGGTCTTCTCGGTTATCACATTTAGCGCTGGAACGGGTAGATGGATCCGAGTTTGAGGATCTGGGTTAGCTCGTCCAGTGCACTGCGGGATTCCTGCACCAGCGCCGGGTCGCGCAGATCATCGAGGCTCAGGCGGTCGCGGTAGTGGCGATCGACCCAGCCGTCGAGGCGGGCGAACTGGCGGTCGTTGATAAGGCAGGCCGGATTGACCGCGGCGAGCTCCTGATCGTTCATGGCAACCCGCAGTCGCAGGCAGGCCGGGCCGCCTCCATTGCGCATGCTCTGTTTCACATCCATGTAGTGGACCGCCTTGATCGGGGTCTCCTGCGTCAGCAGCTTGTTCAGGTACGCTGACACTGCCGGATTATCGCGGCACTCGGTGGGGGCGATGATGGCCATCTCGCCGCTCGGCAGGGTGAGGATCTGGGTGTTGAACAGGTAGGATTTCACCGCATCCAGCACGGATACCTCGGCGGTCGGCACTTCGATAAAGTGCAAATCCCCCTCGCCAAACTTGCTGCTGATCTCGGTCAGTACCGCTTCGGTGTTGAGGAACGCTTGTTGATGGAAGAAGAGCACGTTCTGGTTGCCCACCGCGATCACATCGTTATGGAATACCCCCTGATCGATCACCTCCGGGTTTTGCTGAATAAACACCACGCTCTCCTCGCCAAGGCCATGCAGGCGGGCGATGGCCTGGCTTGCCTCCAGAGTCTGGCGGGCCGGGTAGCGCTTCGGCGCCGGGCGGGCGTAGTCAAAAGCGCTGCGGCCATAGACGAACAGCTCGACCCCCGCCTCGCCATAGGCGCGACAGAGGCGGGTATGGTTGGCCGCCCCCTCGTCGCCGAAGTGGTCATTCTCCGGCAGATGGAGGTGGTGGCTGAAGTGGCGATCATTGTTGAACACTGCGCGCAGGATGCGACCTGTGACGTCCGGCTCCAGGGAGCGGTGAAACTTGTTGGTCAGGTTGGCGGGGGTGAAGTGAATGCGGCCATCCTGGGTATCGGCACTGGGGGAGACGGTGGCGGCGTTGGCAGTCCACATGCTGGAGGCCGAATAGCAGGCAGCCAGTACGGCAGGAGCCTGCTTGGCGGCCTGCTCCAGCACCCGGGCATCGTTGCCGGTGAAGCCGAGGCGGCGCAGGGTGGCGAGATCGGGACGCTCTTGTGGCGCCAGTACCCCCTGGGTCATGCCAAGCTCGGTCAGCGCCTTCATCTTGCGCAGCCCCTGTTTGGCGGCCTCTTTCGGATTGGAAGCCTCCTGGGCATTGCTCTGGGAGGCAACGTTGCCGTAGGAGAGGCCAGCATAGTTATGAGTCGGGCCGACCAGACCGTCGAAATTGACCTCGAAGTGCTTCATTGAGTACATCCTTTCGATTTTTATGATGGGTAGCGGTTCCTTCCGCGCGCAATGCGTCGGGGTTGGGCCATTATAAAGAGATTTTATGTTTTTGTAACAAGCCGGTAACCAGCAGACGTTTTTATGTCGTTTCAGATATAAAAAGAGGGGCGGTATGGCAGAAAATTGAAAAAGCGGTTGCGTCCGGCCTGTTGCCTTCGCATTAATAAATAAAGAAGCAATAAAAGAAGCCGTGTGGTTCGGGCTGGTCAGGCAAATTTGCTCACAAGATTGCTTTTTCGCGCCAAATCTCTTATACAGCCCCACAAAACCGCACACCAACCCCGTCGGGTGCAATGAGGATAATAGTTACAGCATGGGCAAATCACTGGTCATAGTGGAGTCTCCGGCCAAGGCCAAGACGATCAACAAATATCTGGGCAAGGACTACGTGGTGAAATCCAGCGTTGGTCATGTTCGCGATCTGCCCACCAGCGGCAGCGCCAGCACCGAGCCCAAGAAACCTGTCATTCGCGGCATCAAGTTGAGCGAATCCGAGAAGGCTGCCAAGGATCGCAAGGCCCTGTTTGCCCGGATGGGTATCAATCCGACCGCTGGCTGGCAGGCTAATTACCAGATTTTGCCCGGCAAGGAGAAGGTGGTCAGCGAGTTGCAAAGTCTGGCCGAGAAAGCCGACACCATCTATCTCGCAACCGACTTGGATAGAGAAGGAGAGGCGATCGCCTGGCACCTGCGCGAGATCATCGGTGGCGACGACAGCCGCTACAAGCGCGTGGTGTTCAACGAGATCACCAAGAGCGCCATCAAGGAGGCGTTTGCCCAGCCGTCCGAACTCAATATTGACCGCGTCAATGCCCAGCAGGCCCGTCGTTTCCTCGACCGCGTGGTGGGTTACATGGTCTCCCCGCTGCTGTGGAAAAAGCTGGCCCGCGGTCTCTCCGCCGGTCGGGTGCAATCCGTTGCGGTGCGTCTCATCGTCGATAAAGAGCGCGAAATCAAGGCGTTCGTACCGGTCGAGTTCTGGGATCTCAATGCCGACCTGCTGACCGCCGACAAGAGCGATCTGCGGATGGAAGTGGTCAGCCGCAATGGTGCCGACTTCAAGCCGGTGACCCAGGCCGAGACCTTTGCCGCCGTGGCGGCCCTGGAAGGGGTCGACTACAAGGTGGTGAACCGGGAAGACAAGCCGACCGGCTCCAAGCCGTCCGCGCCGTTTATCACCTCTACCCTGCAGCAGGCGGCCTCTACCCGGCTGAGCTTCGGGGTCAAGAAGACCATGATGATGGCCCAGCGTCTCTATGAAGCGGGTTACATCACCTATATGCGTACCGACTCCACCAACCTCAGCAAAGAGGCGGTTGAGGCGGTGCGTGAATATATCGGCGAGCAGTATGGCGCGGCCTATCTGCCAGCCGAGCCGAATCTGTATGGCGCCAAGGCCAATGCTCAGGAAGCGCACGAAGCGATCCGTCCCTCCAACGTACAGGTGACTGCCGAGATGCTGGAAGGGATGGAGCCGGATGCCATGCGTCTGTACGATCTCATCTGGCGTCAGTTCGTTGCTTGTCAGATGACCCCGGCTCAGTACGACTCTTCTACCCTGACCGTCAAGGCGGGTGAGTTCGAGCTCAAGGCCCGTGGCCGTACCCTGCGCTTCGCCGGTTGGACCAAGGCTCTGCCGCCGATGGGTCGCAAGGGTGAAGATAGTCAGCTGCCGGCGGTGACCGTTGGCGAGGTGCTGAAGCTGATCAAGCTGGATCCGCGCCAGCACTTCACCAAGCCGCCTGCCCGTTTCACTGAAGCTGCGCTGGTGCGCGAGCTGGAAAAACGCGGCATCGGCCGTCCGTCAACCTACGCCTCCATCATCTCCACCATCGTCGATCGCGGTTATGTGCGGGTCGAGAGCCGCCGTTTCTTCGCCGAGAAGATGGGCGAGATCGTCACCGATCGTTTGGTGGAGAACTTCGTCGAGCTGATGAACTACGAGTTCACCGCCAAGATGGAAGACAAGCTCGATGGCATCGCCGAAGGGAGCCTTGAGTGGAAGAAGGTGCTGGACGCCTTCTACGCCGAGTTTACCCAGGAGCTGGAGAAGGCCGACAAGGCGCCCGAAGAGGGCGGCATGCGTGCCAACCAGATGGTGATGACCGACATCGACTGCCCGGATTGTGGCCGCAAGATGGGGATTCGTACCGCCACCACCGGCGTCTTCCTCGGCTGCTCCGGCTATGCACTGCCGCCGAAAGATCGCTGCAAGAAGACCATCAACCTGGTCTCTGCCGACGAGTTTGTCTCCGCCACTGACGGCGAAGAGGCGGAAACCGAGGCGCTGCGTGCCAAGCACCGTTGCGGTGTCTGTGGCACAGCGATGGATGCCTACATCATCGATGACAGCCGCAAGCTGCACGTCTGTGGTCGCAACCCGGACTGCGATGGCTACGAAATCGAGAAGGGCCAGTTCAAGCTCAAGGGCTACGAAGGGCCGAGTATCGAGTGCGACCGTTGCGGAGCCGAGATGCAGCTCAAGAACGGCCGTTTCGGCAAGTACATGGGCTGCACCAACGAGACTTGCAAGAACACCCGCAAGATCCTGAAAAACGGCGACATCGCGCCGCCGAAAGAAGATCCGGTACCGTTGCCGGAGCTCAAGTGCACCCAGTCCGATGCTCACTTCGTGCTGCGTGACGGTGCTGCCGGTCTGTTCCTGGCAGCCAGCAACTTCCCCAAATCCCGCGAGACCCGCGCGCCGCTGGTGGAAGAGCTCAAGCGCTTCAAGGATCGCATCTCCGCCAAGCACAAGTATCTGGCCGGTGCCCCGCTCACCGATCCGGACGGCAACCCAGCTATCGTGCGCTTCAGTCGCAAGACCAAGGAGCAGTACGTGATGAGCGAGGTCAACGGCAAGGCGACCGGTTGGACCGCTCACTACGACAACGGTACCTGGCAAGAGAGTTTGCCAAAGGCTAAAAAAGCCTGATGAAAAGAGGCCCCGACAAGGGGCCTCTTTGCTTATGGATAGCGGTATACTGAGACAGCTGCAAGGAGTGCAGCTGTCGTCAATCGCGAAGTAGACAAGGAGGTTGAGATGGAGATTAACGAGATCCGGCCGGGCATGAGCTGCATGACCCGTGAAGGGGCGGCCTATGTGCTGGAGGTGGACCGGCAGAGCCTGCTGGTGCTGCTGCAGCGTGCGGATGAGACCATACCGGTGCAGGTGCGCAGCGACGAGATCCTGGCGCCGCTGGAGTGATCCGGCTGTGATCCCCTCAAAACGGCAGTAAAAAAAGCAGCTCGGCCAGATCGGGCTGCCATTGCCACTCCTTCATTCTGACCCGCCCCCCGATCACCACGACCCCCTCCTGCTGCAGGCGTCCCGTCTGTTCGGCAAAGCCTGGCGATCCTTTCGGTAACGAGATAGTGCCCGCAGCGCCCAGCACCCGATGCCACGGCAGTACCTTGTCGGTTTCCCGCAGCACCTTGCCCACCAGTCTTGCCCGTCCGGGCAGCCCGGCCAGATCGGCCACCTGACCATAGCTGACCACCCGGCCTGCCGGGATCAAGGCGATGATCGCTTCGATACGGGCCGTTTTGTTCAATGGGGATGGACTTGGTTCAATGCTCATAGACCCGATTCGTCAAAAACAACAGAAGCGCCATTGTGGCGCTTCTGTCATGGGGCTGGCAATGATTCAGCCGAAGGTCTGGCTAAGCCCCTTCAGTTGCTTGGCCCGTTCCAGCAGAGCCTGACTGGAGTGATCGACATCCAGCATCTTCTGACTGTTGGCGTGGGAGTACTCGGAGATCTGGTGGATGCTGCGGCTGATCTCCTCTACTACCGCTTGTTGCTGCTCAGCAGCGGTGGCGATCTGGGTGGAGTGTTCGGTGACCAGCTCTATCTCTGCCAGCACAGTATGGAGGCTGCTGGCTCCCTGGCGGGTCATCTCGGCACATGCGCGGGTCTGTTGCAGGTTCTCCTGCATCATCCCCTTCCAGCGTCCCAGCGTGTGCTGGATCTGCTTGATGCTGCCCTGGATCTGCTCGGTTGCCTTGTGGGTGCGGGTCGATAGAGTACGCACCTCGTCTGCGACCACAGCAAAACCACGGCCCTGCTCCCCGGCGCGAGCAGCTTCGATAGCGGCGTTGAGGGCCAGCAGGTTAGTCTGCTCGGCGATGCCCTGGATCTCGCCCATGACACTGCCAATCCGTTCGGATTCGCTGGCGAGCTCTACCGCCGAGTTGAACGCCAGCTCTGCCTGTTTGGCGAGCTGTTCGATCTGTTGTTCGGTCTGGTTCAACTGCTGGTTGGTTTGTTCACAACGATTGCGAGCTTCGTTGACCTGACCGTTGGAGTCTTGAATGTTGCGGGCGATCTCGTGAGCTGTGTTGGCCATTTGAGTCATAGCTGTAGCCATCTGCTGGGTCTGGGCATCTTGCTCGTTGATATCGAGACAGGCTTGATGAGAGGCCTGCTTCAGATTGATGGCCAGGGTTTGCAGAGGTGCCGTGGCATCATTGATCCTCCCCAACACGGTTCGGATGCGGGCCTGCAGCATCTTGATATGAAAATCGGCAATGGCGCCGGGGTTGTCACCGGAGTAGACCAGCCGGGTCAGACTGTCATATTCGCGGCCCAGTTGCTGCAGATAGTGGGGCAGGGCAAAGAGCTCGCGCCAGTAGGCTCCGCCAAGAAGCAACAGGGGTAGCAGCATCAGCAGGACGGTCATGGCCCCTTGGCTGGCGAAGGTCCAGCCCATCAGGCCGAGCAGCAGCAGGGTAATGGCCGGGGTGCGCACTCTGGCAAGAGAGGGGAGGTTGCTGCTGTTGCCGCGCTCGGCCTTGAGCAGGGCTTGGTAGGTCTCAGCGGCGATGCGTTTGAATTGGGGCTCGGGCTTGCAGCGTACCGACTGGTAACCACTGATCCGCCCTGCCTCATAGATGGGGGTCACATAGGCATCGACCCAGTAGTAGCGGCCATCCTTGCAGCGGTTTTTCACCATGCCGCGCCAGGGTTTGCCCTCCTTGAGGCGAGCCCAGAGATCGGCAAAGGCCGCTTTGGGCATGTCGGGATGGCGCACCAGATTGTGGTTGTGTCCCACCAGTTCATCGACCGAGTAGCCTGCGATGTCGCAGAAGGCAGGGTTGGCGTAGGTGATCACCCCGCGCAGGTCAGTGGTGGAGACCAGTTGTACGTCGGCAGGAAACTCCACTTCGCTATCCAGGGTATGGACGTCTCTGCGGGCCATAGGAATACGCTCCGATGTTCTTGTTGATAATATTGTCGTTGTTATTGTGGCAGATCTGGAGGTGGCCGCAGGCTCGCGCCAGCAGGAGGCAGACCAGCTTCATTGGGGGCTGGATTTTGCCAATAATGGCGGATGAATGGTAGGGGGAAGTTGATGTTTTGTTGGTTAATCGTAAAAAAGGCGGCCGATTGGCCGCCAAAGTAGAGACAACATTACCTCTGTGGCATCCGGTAGCGCACCTGCAACTGATCGAGGATCTGCAGCTGACCCGGCAGGCGGGCCGCGAAGTGCTCCCAGCCCTTGTGAGCGGGATCGCTCCAGGCCACCTCGGCCGTGGCCAGCATACGCGGGAACAACATGTAGTCGAGACGATCACGGCTGGTGATCAATTCTGACCACAAAGGGCTCAGCACCCCGAGGATGTTATCGTTGGCATGGAAATCGGCTGGGGCAGGATCGCAAGCATAAACCTGCTCCAGATTGAGGGTCCCCGCCCAGTAGAGGCCGGGTTCATGAATATCGGCGCTCCAGGCCAGATCCAGATAGAGGAACTGGGCGGGGGCCATCACCACCGGATAACCGGCCGCGGCAGCGTCCAGCCCCGCCTGAAAGCTGGTCCAGGCACAGATGGCCGCTTTGCGACTCACCTTGTCCCCATGCAGGATCTCCTCCCATCCGATCATCTGTTTGCCTCTGGCGGCCAGATAGCGCTGGCAGTGGCGCAGCAGATGGCCCTGCAGCTCGCGGCAGTCGGCGTAGCCCTGCTCGGTCATCAGCTGTTGGCAGGCGGGGCTGTCGGTCCAGACCCCGGTCGGCACCTCGTCACCCCCCATGTGGATCTGCGGGCCGGGGAAGAGTTCGCACACCTCGTCCAGCACCGCCTCCAGAAAGCGGTAGGTGCTGGGCAGGGCGGGGTTGAGCACGTTGTCATCGAAATGCTGGACCGAGCGGTAGCGGGAGTGATCCGCCGTTTCGATCAGCAGCTCGGGCAGCGCCTTGATGGCGGCGTGGCAGTGGCCCGGAATGTCGATCTCGGGAATGACGGTGATGCCGAGCTCACCGGCATAGCTCACCAGCTCCTTCACCTCGCTCTGGGTGTAGTAGCCGCCATAGGGCTCGGCACCGCCGCTGAGCTGGGGGCCGATCGCCAGATCATGGCCGCGCCAGGCACCCACGTCGGTCAGCTCCGGGAAGGCCTTTATCTCGAGTCGCCACCCCTCGTCATCGGTCAGGTGCCAGTGGAAGCGGTTGAACTTGTAGAGGCTCATCAGCTTGAGCAGGCGCTTGATGGTGGCCGGTGTGTGGAAGTGGCGGGCGCAATCGAGAAAAATGCCGCGAAAGCCAAAGCGCGGGGCATCCTCCAGCGTGACGCAGGGCAGGCTCTCGCCATGTTGCAGATACCACTGGGCCAAAGTCACCAGCC
>NZ_CAWNZT010000116.1:0-2716 GCF_963878965.1 Aeromonas sp. HMWF015
TTCGCTCAGAATGCCGCAGGTCTTCTCGTCTTTGTACTTGTTGTAGATGTATTCGGAGGCGAAGTGGTTCTTGATAACCTTGTCTTCGATGATACCCATACCGGATTCTTCCACGGCCATCTGGGCCAGGGGGATACGGGCGTTGTTGGCGGCCAGGGCGGCGGCACGGAAGATCTTGTCTACCTGCTCTTGAGAGAAGCTGGCGAATTCACGCTGGGCTTCCTTAACGCGGGCGACCAGTGCATCCAGTTCAGCCAAATTGGTTACTGCCATGTTTATCTCCTGATTATTTGAAAACTGTTTAGTAAGACGTTGGCAATGCCCGGCAATTATAGTCGCCCTGTCAAGACGGTATCGTTGCAACAGCTTTTTCACATGCCTTACTAAATCGCTTTCTGAGTCGATTATAGAGCGGGGCTGACTCAGAAAAACTTGATCTGGATCATGTGTAACAAAAGAACAAAAGAAATTTTATTTCACAATCCTTGTTTGACCGATGTTATCGGAATGTGCATCAAAGGGAAAGGCGAGAGACTTGTTAACGCATGGTAATAAACCACATTTATCAAGTGGTTAATTGCACTTCGCCATCAGATAGCAGGGGCGTTTTGGCTGTATAGGTTAGCAAATATGAGTGAATCGGTTTCAAAACCACCGACAAACGCGCTTTATTCCAGCGTTTGTTGCGAAAATGATTGTTGTTTTAATCCATGACTAATCCGCTTTATTCCCCGAGGACGCCATTTCTGCCCGCTTTCCCGGTTTTTGCATTGTGACTCTCTTGCCGAGTCAATGAAGTGATGTCTGGCCTGAAATAGTGGGAAGGTAAAGCCTGGATCCTCTCGAGTTGCTTGGTCATTCGGTCAGTCATCGTCGGGCTCTCTGGTCGTGATTAAGCAGGCTTGCGCTCACTTTTCTGGCGTGTGTCGGGCGGTAGAAAGGGCTTTTGGCATCGGTTTATGCCAGTTAGCGCGGATGCATTAGATGAACTAACTAAAAAACCCTCAAAATGGTGAGATTATTTGATTGGTGCCCGCTCTGGCTATGATGTAAATTTACGCACGAAATTAATGGACTGGCCCGCTGGGCCCGAAACTCTATTGGAAGGCGCCTATGGCAGCAATTGACGTCTCGTTGTATCTGAAGTTCTTTGTCGGTTTGTTCGCAATTATCAACCCGCTTGGTTTGTTGCCGGTGTTTGTCAGTCTGACCAGCCACCATACCCAGGCCGAGCGGATGAAAACCAATACCACTGCCAATATCGCGGTGATGGTGATCCTGCTGGTCTCCATGTATATGGGGCAGCTGATCCTCGATGGGTTTGGCATCTCGCTGGCGTCGTTCCGGATCGCCGGTGGGTCGCTGATTACCCTGATTGCCTGGTCGATGCTGCAGGGCAAGCTGGGCGAGGTGAAGCACAACAAACAGGAGAAGGGTGAACTGGCGGTGCGCGAGTCTATCGCCGTGGTACCGCTGGCGTTGCCGCTGATGGCAGGCCCCGGTGCCATCTCCTCGGTGATTGTCTATGCCAGCCAGAGCCACTGGCAGCAACTGCTCGGCATGTCAGTGGTTGTCGTTGTCTTCTCCTTCTGCTCCTGGCTCATCTTCCGCGCCGCGCCGCTGCTGTTCAAGATCATGGGCAACACCGGCATCAACGTGGTGACCCGTATCATGGGTCTTATCATGATGTCGCTGGGGATCGAGATCATGGTGGCCGGCATCAAGGGGGTTTTCCCCAGCCTGATGTGAGCCAGCTCCGCTTTATGAAAGCCGGTCCTCGTGACCGGCTTTTTATTGGTTGCTTTTTGCTCGGTCTTTTCTAGAATCGGTCGTTTGTGTGAAAAATGAGCGCTTTGCTGGTGTTTTAATACTGAAAAAGCGCATGGTGGCTGATTTTTTGACCAGAAAATGACGATTACCCTGACAATATCTGTTGCATTATCGGAATTGGCAGGGAATTATGCTGGGAGCGGGTTTTAACCCCGTCACTTTAAAAAATGCATGGAATGTTCTTGTTGGAGTAGGGAAATGACTCATAAAAAAACAATGATTAACACATTGCTGGTGGCTGCACTGTTTGGTGGCGTCAATGTGGCTCAGGCTGCCGATGTCCCGGCGGGAACCAAGCTGGCTGAAGTCCAGCAACTGGTAAAAGGCAACGGCTCGGAGCCTGCGACCCTTGACCCGCACAAGACCGAAGGAACGGTCGAATCCAATATCCTGCGCGACCTGTTCGAGGGTCTCGTTGCTTCCGGCCCGAAAGGGGAAATTCTCCCGGCGGTGGCCGAATCCTGGGAAACCAAGGATAACAAGCACTACGTCTTCCACCTGCGCAAAGATGCCAAGTGGTCCAACGGTGACCCGGTCACTGCCCACGATTTCGTTTTTGCTTTCCAGCGTGCCGTTGATCCGAAAACCGCCTCTCCTTACTCCTGGTATCTGGAGATGCCGACTATCGCCAACGCCACCGATATTATCGCTGGCAAGAAACCCGCTGATACGCTGGGTGTGAAGGCGACCGACGACTACACCTTCGAAGTGCAGCTTGAGAAAGCGATCCCTTACTTCGTCAGCATGCTCTCCCACACCACCACCTATCCGGTACCGAAAAAGGTAGTCGAGCAGTTTGGTGACAAGTGGACCCAGCCGGAGAATATGGTATCCAACGGTGCCTATGTGCTGAAGAAATGGGTGGTTAACGAGCGGATAGAGCTTG
>NZ_CAWNZT010000117.1:0-14096 GCF_963878965.1 Aeromonas sp. HMWF015
AACTGACGACGAGGAGAGCGCAGTTGCTCGCTGGAGAAACGGGTCTTCATCGATGTCCACTGCGCCAACCGATCGGCACTCCCCGCCAGCGTCCCTTCCCGCCGTGACTTCATGATCCAGATGCTTTTGGCATCGAAACTGTAAACGGGAATGAGATCGGTACGCTTGCTACCCGGCAGGATCCGGCTGTTGATGTTGTCGAGCACCAGTGGGTCAGCTTTGGGTGTCGGGAAGTAGAGTGTCACCATGTGGAACTGGTTGTAACGCACCGCCTTGACGTAGGCCAGTCGCAGCTTCTTCTCATCCACCCCCAGCTCCATCAGGGTGTAGTACTTGGAGATACTGTAATCCTCGCAATCCCCACCCCGGGCACCGATGAACTCCAGCGGATTGGCCCAGTAATCCTCATCCCCCCACAGCTTGGGATCCTCGCTGTAGGTCAGATTGTTGAAGTAGTTGTTCACCAGCTCGATCTTCTGCTGGTCGGTTGTACCCGCTCTGGGGGTGAGCAGGCGAGAGAATGCCTCGGCCCGTTGAATGGCGCGGCCACCATACACTTCCTGCAGCTTGGCCCGCAGATCCGGACTGGCAATATATTCGGAAAGACGCGAAGCCTGCACGTTGGCGCAACATAGCGCCAACGTGCAGGCCGGGATCAACAACCATTTCATACCGGACACTCCATGTCAGATGCTGGAGGTCAGTATAGCCTCTCCGGATGAGAGAATCAGCAGGCGATCAGCGACACTGTGCGAATGCGTCTGCCAGTTGTTGCATGAATTGGGGATAACCATCCGGGCCGAGTGGCACCTGTTCACCCACCTCATCCAGCAACAGCACCTTGGCGCCGGTATTACGTGCCACCGATTCGATCACAGCCGGTGAGAATTGCGGCTCGGCATAAATGCAGCTCGCCTGCTTCTCTTCCAGTGCCTTGCGAATATCCACCAGCGTCTTGGCGCCCGGGCGACGCTCAGGGCTCACGGTAAAGTGACCCTTTGAACTCATGCCGTAGTGGCGCTCCCAGTAGCCATACGCCTCGTGGAAGACAAAGTACCCCTTCTCATTCACCGCCTTCATCTGGCCAGCAATCACCTTGTCTTTGGCATCCACCTTGGTATCAAATGCCACGAGGTTGGCGTCATAACGAGCCTGATTGGCCGGATCCAGCTTGCCCAATTCACTTGCGATCGCCTTGGCAATCACCTTGGCCTGCGTCGGGCCAAGCCAGATATGGGGATCGACCCCTTCGTGATGATGTCCCTCATGCCCTTCATCATGGTCACCGTGCTCGTGGGCGGCATGATCGTGATCATCATGGTCATGGGAGTCATGACTATCCTGAGTCGCGTAGTTGAACAGCGGCATCCCCTCAACCTGAGTCAAGGCCAGAGCATGGGAATGATTGGCCAGCGGCTTGGCCATAAACCCTTCCAGCTCGGGGCCAACCCACACCACCAGACCAGCACCGTTGATGCTGCGAATATCGGAGGGGCGCAGGGAGAAATCGTGGGGCGAGGCGCCGGTCGGCAACAATACCTTGGGCTCACTCACCCCGTCAGTGATCGCCGCAGCGATGAAGCCAAGGGGCTTGATGGTGGTCAGTACCTCAATGGCACGAACAGGCAAACTCACCGCCAGCAGGGCAGTGAAAAGCGCAATAATTCTCATTGGTGAATCTCGTCAGGGGGTGAGTATGTGATAATATAACAGCCGCTTTTTGTTATATTATAACTCTCACTGGCTGTAAACCCCGGAGTTGTCATGAGCCAACTGGTAGAGCTGAAAGAGGTCTCTCTCTCGTTTGATGGACGCTCTGTGCTCGACAAGGTCTCCTTTACCCTCAATAAAGGCAAAATCACCACGCTCGTCGGCCCCAACGGGGCGGGCAAGAGCACCCTGAGCAAGCTGGTGCTGGGTCTGCTCACCCCGGACTCGGGCAAGATCACCCGCAGCCGCGACCTGAGAGTCGGCTATGTGCCCCAGCGCCTCTATCTGGATCCCACCCTGCCGCTGACGGTTCGCCGCTTCCTGCAACTGGGCAAAAATAGCCGCCTCTCCATCGAGGAAGCACTGGCCCGGGTGGGCGCAGAGGGATTGCTGGAAAACCGGATGCAGAAGCTCTCCGGCGGCGAGATGCAGCGCGTGCTGCTGGCTCGCGCCCTGCTGGTCAAGCCCGAGCTGCTGGTGCTGGATGAGCCGGTGCAAGGGGTTGATATCACCGGCCAGATCGAGCTCTACGCCCTGATCGGCCAGCTCGCCGCCGAATTTAATTGCGCCGTGCTGATGGTCTCCCACGACCTGCATCTGGTGATGGCCAGCACCCACGAGGTGATCTGCCTCAATCGCCACGTCTGCTGTCATGGCGAGCCGCAAAGCGTGGCGCGCCACCCCGAATTTGCCCGCCTGTTCGGGCGACCGGAGCAGGAGGTGCTGGCGGTCTATACCCACCATCACCACTGCGACGGCGAACACCATCATCATGAACCGCAGGCTCCCGTCATCCGCCTGCCTTCTCGCAACAACGCTCACAGCAAATAACGCAAGCAACAGGACATTCAAGTGGACAGCTTTCTGTTATACGCCCTCGCTGCCGGTCTCGGCATCGCCCTGCTGGCCGGCCCCCTCGGCAGCTTCGTGGTATGGCGCAAAATGGCCTATTTTGGCGACACCCTCTCCCACGCCTGCCTGTTTGGTATCGCGCTGGGCATTCTGCTGCAGGTCGATCTCACCCTAGCGGTAGTGGTCTGCTGCCTCGCCATGGCAATGCTATTGGTGATCATGAGTCGCAACCAGCAGGTGGCAACTGATACCCTGCTCGGCATTCTGGCCCACAGCGCCCTGTCCCTCGGTCTGGTTACCTTGAGTTTTATGGATAACGTGCGGGTGGATCTGATGGCCTACCTGTTTGGCGACCTGCTCTCGGTACAACCGATGGACCTGCTATGGATCTACGGCGGTGGCGCGCTGGTACTGCTCACCCTGTGGCGACTGTGGGATCCCCTGCTCTCCATGACCATCTCGGAAGAGCTGGCACGAGTAGAGGGGATCCGGGTCGATGTGCTGCGCTGTGTATTGATGCTGCTGATCGGGCTGGTGATTGCCGTGGCGATGAAGTTTGTCGGGGCGCTGATCATCACCTCCCTGCTGATAATCCCCGCCGCTACCGCCCGCCGCTTCAGCCAGACGCCGGAGCAGATGGCCGGCTTTGCCGCGCTGATTGGCTGTCTCGCCGTGCTGGGTGGATTGACCCTCTCCTGGTATCAGGACACCCCAGCTGGGCCTTCGGTCGTCGTCTGTGCCACCAGCCTGTTTGTGCTGAGCCAGTTCAAGAGAGCGTAACGGTGCAGGCTAGAGCGGCATGCTCTGGCGTGTCTCCATCATCAGCCACTGGCGCAACCGGCTGATGGCGGGCTCATGGGCCCGCGAGCGCTTGCAGGTAAAGTAGAAGGCATCCCCCGTCTCCAGCTGGTGTACCGGCAAGGCCACCAGCTGGGGATCATCGGGCCGCAGCATGTAGTCATTCACGAACGCCACCCCCTGATCCCAGGCCGCCGCCTCCATCGCCAGCAGCACATGGCTGAAATGGTGCATCCGCGCCTCGTCCGGGATCACCAGCCCGCCTGCCTTGGCCCAGCGCAGCCAATCCTCCCCCCGCGCCTTGTAAATGGACTGAACCGACAGCAACGGCAACTGCCAAATGGCCTCAGGCCACTCCCCACTGACCTGCTGCAACAGGCGGCGACTGCAGACCGGAAAGAGCCGCTCTTGATAGATAAGATCGTGACAGTAACCACGCCCGTGGGGTGAGACGGTGATAAAGCAGTCCGCCACCCGATCAGATAGCTCGGGATCTTCCGCCACCATCTCCAGACTCAAATCCAGCTCGGGATAGAGCTGGCGCAGTCCGGCCAACCGCGGGATCAACCACTTCACCGCAAACGAGCTGTAGACCGCGAGCCGGACTCGCATCTCGCCGCCCCCGCGCAGCTGCTCGCTGCTCTGGGCAATCTGGCTGAGCCCGGCGGCAATCCCCTCGAAGTAGCTCTCTCCCTGGGATGTCAACGAGAGCAGCCGCCCCTGACGCAGCAGCAAGCGCTCACCCAGAAAATCCTCCAGCAGACGGATCTGGTGGCTGACCGCACTCTGGCTGACGTTCAGTTCCAGAGCGGCGCGGGAGAAGCTGAGCAGCCGGGCCACCACCTCGAAATATTGCACCGCACGCAGAGGAGGAAGCTTCATTATCTAAATATCTCATGAGTGGTCATTTTTTATCATTTTACTGGATATCAACCGGCACGCTACCCTCCCCTCATCTGAAGTGGGAGGTGGTATGAATGCAGTAGGGATCGGCATCCTTTATCTGGTGCTGGGCAATATGGTGGCGGTTTTTTCCGATGCACTGGTCAAGGTGCTGGAGCCGGATCAGCCCATCTTCCAGTTTGTCTTTTTCCGCCAGCTCTCGGCCGCCATTCTGCTGATGCCCTGGCTGATCTGGTCATGGCGCCGCAATCCACCGGTGGCCATCAAGTGGCACCTGCTGCGGGCCCATATCTGGGCGGTCGGCGTCTGCCTGATGGTGGTGGCCCTCACCCGCTTGCCGCTCGCCACTGCCAATGCCCTCTTCTATGCCGCCCCCCTGATGATGGTGCCGCTGGCGGTGTGGATGGCGGGGGAAGCGATCTCGCGCCAAAAGGTGCTGACTGCGGTTATCGGGTTTATCGGGGTACTGATCGTGCTGCGCCCGACCGAAGTGAACTGGGCCGCGCTGGCGGCGCTCGGGGTGGCGCTGTCGATGGCGCTCAACAACCTGCTGATCAAGCGGATCCCGCTCAAGCAGCCCATCGCCCAGACCCTGTTTTTCACCAACGTGCTGAGCATGCCCTTTATTCTGGCGCTGGCATTGTGGGAAGGGGGCGACTGGCAGTGGCAGATGTGGTGGCCCGCTTTTGGCTCCTCGGCGCTGATCATGGTCTATGCGGGATTGTGCGTGGTGGCCTATCGCAAGGCGGAGGCGAGCAAGATCGCCTCGGCGGAGTACACCGGTCTGCTGATGGCGGTGGCCATCGGGGTGTGGCTGTTTGACGAGCAGCCGGGCCTGCCGCTGCTGCTGGGCTGTATCTGCATCGTCCTGCCGCTCATCGCCATGGCCCGCAGCAAACCAAAACCGCTGGCCGAGCCAGCGCTCTAATACTCAGGGTCTCCCCAGAAGCGGGGCGACCCTTTGCTGCAGATGGGGGACGATCTCATCCTCGAACCAGCGATTCTTTTTGAGCCAGAGGGTATTGCGTGGGGAGGGATGCGGCAACGGCAGCCAGCCGGGGCCATAGTCGGCCCAGCTGCGCACCGTTTCGGTGAGCGATCCCTTGTCTGCACCCCGCAGATAGTAGGCTTGTGAATATTGGCCGATCAGCAGGGTCAGTTCGATATTGGGCAACAGCATCAATACCTTGTCGTGCCAGGTGAGCGCACATTCGGGGCGCGGTGGCAGATCGCCGGACTTGCCCCTGCCGGGATAGCAGAGGCCCATCGGCATGATGGCAATGCGGGATTCGTCGTAAAAGGTGGCCTTATCGACACCGAGCCAATGGCGCAGTCGGTCACCGGAGGGGTCATCCCACGGGATCCCGCTGGCATGCACCCGGGTACCGGGCGCCTGACCGATGATCAGCAGCCGGGCACTCTCGGCCCCGCGGATCACTGGACGAGGCCCCAGCGGCAGGTGAGCCTCGCACAGACGGCAGGCCCTGATTTGCTCAAACAACTTATCGATTCGCTGCATGACGTTGATAGTACCAGCATTTCCCTGTTTTCCCTCTTGTGGAAACAGGGCGCGCCCCCTACTATCGCCATGGGTGTTTAATTTAATAAACGGACAATAATGAAAAACTGGCTAGGTACCGGCACCGCGACCCTCTCCTTCATCCTGTGGGGGATGCTGCCGCTTTATTATCAATTCATGCCCGAGGTCAACATGTGGGAGCTGATCTCCCACCGGGTGCTCTGGTCTGTGGTGCTGCTGGGTGCCCTGTTTTTGCTGCTTGGCCACAAGGTGCCCTGGGCACAACTACGCAGCGAGCCGCGCCAGCTCGGCCTCATTCTGCTGGCGGGCCCCGTGATGTCCATCAGCTGGTGCATGTTCACCTGGTGCCTCACTACCGGGCAAGTGCTGACCACCAGCCTCGCCTTCTTTATGACCCCGCTGTTCAATATCGTATTCGCCGTCATCTTCCTCAAAGAGCGGCTCACCCCGCAAAAGCATCTGGCGGTCGCCCTGGCGCTGGCGGGTCTCGCCTACATGCTCTTCTGCTACGGCCAGCTCCCCTGGTTCTCCCTCATCATGGGGGCCAACTTCGCCTGCTACGGCCTTATCAAGAAGAAGATCCACTACGACACCGGCACCAGCCTCTATCTGGAAGCCATGGTGCAACTGCCCGTCGCGCTGATCATCATCGGCACGCTGGCGTGGCACGGGGAAGGGGCATTCGTGAACGGGGATCTGGCCGACAAGCTGCTGCTGATGGGCAGTGCGCCCGCCACCCTGCTGCCGGTGGGTCTGTTCTGCTACGCAGTGGCGAGAACCCGGATGAGCACGGTGGGGCTGCTGCAATATATCGAGCCCAGCCTCGCCTTCCTGCTCGCCATCTACTGGTTTGGTGAGGCGCCGGACCCCATCAAGGCGGTCGGTTTCGCCTTCGTCTGGGCTGGTCTGCTGGTGAGCCTGTTGCCGCTGCACCGGCTCAAGCGCCGCCCTCAGGGCGTCCCGCGATAGGACTCCAGCACCTTGTGCCAGCGGGGATCCCTGTCCATCTGCTCGGCGATGTCGTTGAGGGTGGCATGCAGCTCGGGACGGGATTTGGGCAGCAGGATATGGCGGGTATAGCTGGATTGGGGGAAGGGCGAGATAAACAGCTTGCCCTGATAGTGCTGTGAGTCGAGGAAAAAGCCCAGCGATGAACCACTCACCAACGTCACATCGATGCGGCCGCGCACCAGCAACTCGAGGTTGGTTTTCACCTTCTTGGCATCCTGACGCACCAGCTCGCCGCGGCTGGCCGCATCATCGATCCCCTGATAGCGGTAGCCCTCCACCCCGCCAAACACCAGCCCCTTGAGGGAGTCAGGCCCGCGATAGGTGACCGGGTTGTCGATGTTCGAGACCAGCTCGTTGGTGTCGCGCATCACCGGAAAGGTCCAGAGATAACGCTCGCGATGGGGATCCCCCACCCAGGCGGGATTGACCCAGACCACCAGACCGTCAAAGTCGGGATCCGCCATCTCCAGCGCCAGCCGGGCGCGATTGACCAGCCAGAGCTCGATTCTGGGTTCACCCCCCAGCTTTTCATTGAGATACTTGACCAGCTCGCGGCTCAGCCCTGCATTCACTCCGGTGTTGAAGGGGGGATGCTGATGGTAATCGTAGAGACGGATCGTCTCCCCCAGAGCCGGGACCGACAACAGTAACCACAACCAAAACCAGACTCTCATCGCACCTCCTTGAGCTGCCTCTGAGTTTGGCACAGAGAATTTGAATGAGAGAACCCGCGACCACCACTCCAGCGCCGCAACCATCCGCCCCTTCCCGCTGGTCTGTCTATATGGTGCGTACCGCCACCGGCCTGCTCTATACCGGGATCAGCACGGATCCGCTGCGCCGTCTGCGTCAGCACCAGAGCGGCAAGGGCGCTCGCGCCCTGCGCGGCAAGGGGCCACTGACGCTGGCGTGGCAACAGGAAGTCGGCGAGAAGGGGGCAGCCCTGCGCATCGAATATCGCCTCAAGCAGCAGCCGAAATCCTTCAAGGAGCAGCTGATCCACAGCCCGGCACTCTGGCAGAGCTGGAGCCCCCAGTGGTTACCCGCAACCACCCAGCCTTGAGGACGACAGGCAAAAAAAGGCCACTCGATGAGTGGCCGGAAAGGGGAAATCAGGGAGCATCACACAACGTCTTGCACAACCTCAGGCGGGTTAGAGGTAGGTATTGGAACGCTTGCTGCGGTTACTGATCAGCCAGCAAACCGCCAGCACCAGCAGCAACCAGGGGGCCAGCTTGATGATCAGAGCAAGCATGCCACCCAGTGCCCCAAGCAGCACGAACAGGCCGCTCACCAGCAACATGGCTACCAGGGTAAAACCGGTCAGTGCCATGACCAGCAACACCACCAGCAATATGAAAAATTCCAGCATAACTTGCTCCTTATCAGTACCTTGTCTGCCGACTGTTCAACCCTTCGGTCAATCCAGCCAGCGCTTCAATTCATAACGGGGCGGCATCACCAGCACCGCCAGCAGATAGGCGGCCAGTGCCAGCGGCGGCATCAGGATCAGGGCGAGCAGTGCCACCACCCGCACCGTGACTCTGGATACCCCCAACCGCCTGGCAATACCGGCGCAGACCCCGGTCAGCTTGCGATGCACCAGATCCTTGGGCCAGGGGCTCATGATTACACCTCGCCTTCTGGCCTTTGAGGCGAGCCAGCTCGCGCTCGATCTCGTCATTGAGCTCCAGCTCGCGGAACTGGGCCTCCAGCGAGGGATTCTGCCCCAGGGTGGCCGCCTCCAGCTGGGCTTCCAGCTGATCGACCCGGCCCTGAAAACCGTCAAAGCGCGCCATCAGCTCATGCATCCGCTGGTTGTCCACCTGGGCGCGGGCACGAATGCGGCTGTGGGCTGTCTGCTCGCGCAGGGTCAGCAGTTTCTGCTTCTCGCGCGCCTCGGTCAGCTTGGCCGCCAGCCGTTCGCTGTCGGCGGTAAGCTGGGCCAGCACCTCGGCGACCCGGGCCTTGTCCTGCTCCAGCTGTTCACATTTTTTGACCTCCGCCAGCTTCTCGGTGAGGGCGGCGCGGGCCAGATCCTCACGTCCCTTCTGGATGGCGAGCTCGGCCTTGGCCGACCACTCCAGGATCTGCGCCTGCAACCCCTGCTGGTGACGCTCCAGCTGTTTCTGTTCGGCAATCACGCGGGCGGCCTGGGTACGCATCTCGACCTGCACCTGCTCCATCTCTTCGATCATCAGGCGCAGCATCTTCTCCGGCTCTTCACTCTTGTCGAGCAGGCTGTGCAGGTTGGCATTTATCACGTCGGTCAGGCGGCTGAATACGCTCATGGTCTGGCTCCTTGTTGATGGGATGGCTATCTCTTCCCATTGCATTACAAGAGCCGTGCCAAGAAAAATTATTGTTTTTTTACATATAGATAGGAATTTAATGAGGACATTCAAGAAGGGTTTATTGGTGAAAATAGCCAACCAGGTGGTTATTTTTACCAACAAAAAAGGGAGCTTGCTGCTCCCTTGTCGATTCATCTTCGATATCTATCAGGCTGCGCGGCTGTGGCCCAGCTTGCTGTCCAGTTCTGCCAGTTTGGCCTCCATCTGGTCTCGACAAATCGTAGAGAGTTCACGGATCCCGGCTGCGCCGTGCTCCTTGCTACACAGTGGCGGCAACACCTCGACCAGCACCTCGCCATTGTCCCAGCGATTGAGATCGATCTGGCCAAAATAACTGGAGCAGACGATGGGCACCACCGGCACTTCAGCCTGCACCGCGGTATGGAAGGCGCCGACCTTGAACGGCAACAGGCCACGCCCCTGGGAGCGGGTTCCTTCCGGGAACATCCAGATGGAGGTGCCACGCTCCTTGATGCGGTTCACCACCTGACCAATGGTGCCTATGGCACGGGAGCGGTTGGAGCGGTCGATCAGCACGTTGCCGGAGAGCCAGAAGATGAGGCCGAAGAAGGGCAGCCAGAGCAGGCTCTTCTTGCCCACCGCCACCACTCCGGGCATAACGGCACCGGTCACGGTAAAGATATCGAAATTACTCTGATGGTTGCAGACGTATACCGATGGCCCCACCGATTTGGCTTCCTCGGCCACGGTCACCTTGATCCGCACCCCGATCAGCGGGCAGACCGCGTGATACATGCGAGCGAAGACATAGACGTTGTTGGGATGGCGCGGACGAACCAGACAGAGCAGCAGGCCGAACAGGAACCAGAAAATCAGCAGCAGACCAAGCAGCAGCACACGGGCAATTTTAAGCATCGAACACCTCGAGTTTTAACTCGGCGCAGTATACTGATCCCCCTTTTAGCGAACAAGCGTTCGCCAAACAGAACAGCCCCCTCCTCCCCGTCCCACCGCCCACTGCGCTGCTCATACATGCGCCGCCGACTTGCCCCACCCGCCATTGGTCGTTAGGATGGCCCCATCTTGATGGACGGGGCGAACATGATTTTGCAACAACGGGTAGCGAAACATCTCTTGCTGCTGGTCTGCCTGCTGGTGCTCAATTGTGCGGCCCAGCCGCTGGCCCGGCTGGCCCTGCTCGATCACGCCCTCAGCTGTCAGGCACTACCCGTGCCAAGCTCGGCGACAGATCAGGGGGATGCCAAACCGGCCAGCCCGCAGCCCACCAGTTGCCAGCTCAACGGCAAGTGGCTAAGCGCCGCCACCCTGCTCTGCGTCGAACAACTCTTCTTTGCCGTGGCCATACTGATCGCCCTGCTGGCCCCCCTTTGGCGCTATATACCGCCACTGCCCCCACCCAGAGTCATCTCGCCGCCCGAACGGCGTCTGCACCTCACCCTCTGCGTCTGGCGGGAATGAGTTCAGCTGCGTTCATTCGTTAGCTATCACTCATTTTTGCGAGACCAAAAAGATGTCGAATCTCTTCAAGGCGGCCCTGCTACTGGGCGGTCTGCTGTGGCAATCCATGGGATTGGCCAGCGACACGGGCTGGCTCACCAGCCCACAGAATGATCACGCCAAGGTACGGCTGCAGGCTGACCGCAGCACGGCAGATCAGACCCGCATCCTGCTCGATGTCGAGCTGGAGTCGGGTTGGAAGACCTACTGGCACAGCCCGGGCGAAGGGGGCATTGCCCCCCAGATCCTGTGGCATGAGCCGGTCGGTGACTTTCAGTGGCACTGGCCGGTGCCGCGCCACTTCGAGGTAGCCGGGCTCAGCACCCAGGGTTATCAGGGGGACGTGACCTTCCCCCTTAGCCTCAGCTATCCGGCAGAGAAGGCGCTCAAGGGCACCTTGCGCCTATCGACCTGCAGCAATGTCTGCATCCTGACCGACTACCCCTTCACTCTGGCTGTGGATGGCGCCGCCCCGGCCAACTTCGACTTTGCCTGGGCGAAGGCGATGAGCACCCTGCCCCAGCAGTTGCCCGCCGAGACCCAGGTCGAGCTCGGTTATCAGCACAACCAGCTGCAACTGCGCGCCGAGCGGGCAGAGGGCTGGCAATCGCCTGCCCTCTTTATCGATGCGCTGGAAGGTGCCGAGTTTGGCAAACCAGCGCTTGAGGTGCAGGGCAACACCCTGATCGCCCGGGTGCCGGTGAGCGACGGCTGGCAGGGGGATGCGCCGGATCTGCGCGGCCAATCCCTCGGCCTGCTGCTCACCAGTGGCGCACAGGCGTGGCAGGGCAAAGGGACTATCGGCGCGCCGCTCGTGCTGCCCGGCCAGAGTCATTCGCTGCTCTGGTTGCTGGGGGCGGCGCTGCTCGGCGGCCTTATCCTCAACCTGATGCCCTGCGTGCTGCCGGTGCTGGCGCTCAAGCTGGGATCTGTGCTGCAACATCAGGCGCGTGAACAGGGAACGGTACGCAGGCAGTTCCTCGCCGCCAGCGCCGGGATCATCGCCTCCTTCTGGGTGCTGGCGGCCATGAGCAGCCTGCTGCGCGCCCCCGGCTTCGGAATGAGTGGGGCCGTCGGCTGGGGCATCCAGTTCCAGAGCGCCGGTTTTATCGGCTTTATGGTGCTGGTCACCCTGCTGTTTTGCGCCAACCTGCTGGGGCTGTTCGAGATCCGGCTGCCCAGCGCGCTTAGCACTCGCCTTGCCACCAGCGGCGGTAACGGCCTCGGCGGTCACTTTCTGCAGGGGAGCTTCGCCACTCTGCTGGCGACGCCCTGCTCGGCCCCCTTCCTCGGCACTGCGGTGGCGTTTGCGCTGGCGGCGCCGCTCGGCCAGCTGTGGCTGATCTTCACCGCGCTCGGAATTGGCATGAGCCTGCCCTGGCTGCTGGTGGCAGCCCTGCCAAGACTCGCCCTCTGGTTGCCGAAACCGGGACGCTGGATGAACCATCTGCGGATCCTGCTCGGTCTGATGATGCTGGGCTCCAGCCTCTGGCTGGCGAGCCTGCTCGACAACCATCTCGGCAGTTATGCCACCGGCTGGCTGATGGTTGCCATGCTGCTGGGGCTGCTGATTGGCATCATCTGGCGTTACGGCATGCGCGGCTTCACACTGGCGATCGCCCTCGCCGCCCTGATTGGCAGCCCCCTGCTGCTGAGTGGCGCCTTTAGCGCGCAGGGTTCGGCCAGCGTCGACAAGGTGGTCTGGCAGCCGCTCTCTGAACGCGCCATCACAGATGCGCTGGCCCAGAACAAGCGGGTCTTTATCGATGTCACCGCCGACTGGTGCGTGACCTGCAAGGCCAACAAATACAACGTGTTGCTGCGCGATGAGGTGCAACAGGCCCTCTCGGCCCCCGATGTGGTGGCCCTGCGCGGCGACTGGAGCAAACCCAATGAGACCATCGCCGCCTTCCTGCGCCAGCGCGGGGCGGCAGCCGTCCCCTTCAACCAGATCTACGGCCCCGGCCTGCCACAGGGAGAGATCCTCTCCCCCCTGCTGGACAAGGCCGATCTGCTTACCCTCTTGAATCAGGCAGGTCTGATCCAGACCAACGCCACCCATTTTTAAGGAGAACTCCATGAACCTGCGCTCCATCGCCCTGTTCACCGCCCTGTTTGCCGGCTCGCTGACTGCTCCGGCCCTGCACGCCGCCCCCTTCACCCCTGAGCAGGAGGCCCGCATCAAGGAGCTGATCCGCGAGACCCTGATCGCCAACCCCAAGATCCTCGACGAGGCCGCCGAATCCTGGGAGAAGCAGAACGCGGCAGCCCAGGAGGCGCAGCTTGGCAACTTCATCAAGGGCAACAAGGATGTGCTGTTCAACAGCATCACCAGCCCGCGCCTCGGCGCCAAGAACCCCAAGCTGACGCTGGTGCTGTTCACCGACTACAACTGCCCCTACTGCAAGCAGTTCGATCCCCAGCTGACCAAACTGCTCAAGGCCTATCCGAATGATCTGGGGCTGGTGATCAAGCTGCTGCC
Organism: Aeromonas sp. HMWF015; assembly: GCF_963878965.1. Classification (NCBI taxonomy): domain Bacteria; kingdom Pseudomonadati; phylum Pseudomonadota; class Gammaproteobacteria; order Aeromonadales; family Aeromonadaceae; genus Aeromonas; species Aeromonas sp. HMWF015. Next base: position 13,130 of record NZ_CAWNZT010000117.1, read on the forward strand.
GTTCAAGGGGCAGACCTCCGCCAAGGCGGCCCAATACAGCCTGACCCTGTGGCAACAGGATCCCGCCCGCTTCCTCACCCTGCACGACAAGCTGATGAGCAAGCAGGGGATGCTGACCGAGGCGGACATCAACAAGGCGCTGGCCGCCACCGGCAATACCGCGCTCAAACCGGCCGCCAAGGCGACCGAAGAGCTGCGCAACAGCCTGCGCATCGGCACCATCCTCGGGGTACAGGGCACACCGGCGACCCTGATTGGCAACCAGCTGGTGCCGGGCGCCATCCCCTATGAGGAGCTGGAGCAACTGGTGCAGGCCGAACTGGCCAAGCAGAGGTAAGGGATGACCACCAATCCTCAACCCCGCTGGCGCCGCTGGGGCAAGGAGGCGCTCTGGCTGCTGCTGATGGCGCTGGTCATCTCGACGTTGCTGGATCTGTGGCGCAGCCCGACCCTGCCGGAGGGGGCAATGAGCGCCCCCGCCACCCTGCAGGATGGCACCAGTACGGATCTCGCCACCCTGAGTCAGGGCAAGCCGCTGCTGGTCTACTACTGGGCCAGTTGGTGCGGTGTCTGCCGTTTCACCACCCCGGCGGTGCAGCAGCTGTGGCAAGAGGGGGAAAACGTGCTGACGGTGGCACTGCGCTCCGGCAATTCGGAGCAGTTAGCCAAGGGGATGAGCAAGAAGGGGCTCACCTTCCCGACCCACAACGACGAGTCGGGAGCGCTGGCCGCCAAGTGGCAGGTAGGGGTCACCCCGACGTTCCTCGTTATCAAGGATGGGACGCTTGTGAGCAGCACCACCGGCTGGAGCTCGAAGTGGGGCTTGCAGCTGCGGCTCTGGTGGGCGTCGCTCTAGCCACGCAACAACATTGCCTGCAACAGGGCCATCCCACCGGATGGCCCTTTTTTATGCCGACATCAGGCGGGGAGCTGCATCCCGCGCACCTGCTCCAACAGGGTGGTCACC